>CAZMRP010000530.1:0-4204 GCA_964568275.1 uncultured Myxococcales bacterium | reverse complement strand
CAAGCTGCGGCACCACCCGCTGGCCGAGGTCCGCGCCCTGTCCCGGGCGCTGTTCGACGCCGCCTCCGAGGTCGCCCCGTCGCTGATCATCCTCTCCGATCCCGAGCGGTTCCGCGAGGCGTTCGGCAAGGAGGTCTCGGACGCCTTCGTCCGCCGGGGTCGCGAGACGCTCGAGCGGCTCGGCCGGGAGACGATGGCCGGGGCGCCGGCCGCGGACGCGGCCGAGCACCCGCGCGACGGCGACGTGACCCTGGTGGACGGCACGCCGGAACCGGACGTCGCGGTGCTGGCCGCGCTGCTGCACACCTCCTCCGGCCGCCCGTGGGACGACTGCCGGGTCCGGGCCCGGGCGCTGGGTGACGCGGACCGCCGGCGGTTCGTGCGCGCGGCGCTGGCCGAGCTGTCCGAGTTCGACGCGCTGCCGCGCGAGTTCGAGCACGCCGCGTTCACGGTGGAGATCGTGCTGTCCGCCGCCTGCTACGGCCAGCTCAAGCGCCACCGGATGATGACCTTCACCAGCCAGCCGTACGACCCGGCGCTGGGGCTCACCGTGCCCGACGCCGTGACCGAGGTGGGGCTGGAGGCGGAGCTGCGGGCCCTGGCCGACCGCTCCGCGGAGACCTGGCGACGACTCGCCGGGCGCCACCCGCGGGCGGCCGAGTATGCCCTGACGAACGCCCACCGACGCCGCACGCTGGTGACCCTCGACCTGCGCGAGGTCTACCACATGGCCCGCCTGCGGATGGACCGCCACGCCCAGTGGGACATCCGCCGCGTGGCGGCGTCGATCACCGCCCTGGCCCGGCGGGCGGCCCCGGCCGCCGCGGCCCTGGCCTGCGGCAAGGACGAGTACGCCGCCCTGCGCGCCCAGGTGTGAGGTCCGGAGCACACGATGTACGAGCTGCACGTCACCGAACGCTTCTCCGCCGCACACCACCTGTGCGGCTACGGCGACCCCTGCGAGCAGGTCCACGGGCACAACTGGAAGGTCACCGCCTTCGTGCACTGCGAGCGGCTCGACGCCGTCGGTCTGGGCATCGACTTCCGCGTGCTGCGCCGTCGCCTGCGCGAGGTGCTCGCCGACCTCGACCACCGCGACCTCAACGACACGCCGTGGTTCCGCGAGACCAACCCGAGCGCCGAGCACCTGGCGCGGCACGTCCACGAGCGGCTGGCGGAGCGGCTGGCCGGCGCGCCGGCGAGCCTGGTCCGCGTGCTGGTCCAGGAGAACGACGACTCCGGCGCCTCGTACCAGCCGTAGCCGGCGGGCGGCGGTTGCCCGTCCGCCCGCCGTCGGGTAGCTTGGTCGTTGTCGGGCGCGCGCGACCTGCGGGCGGCGCGCCGGGAGGCGTGCCATGCGTCGGTTGCTTGCCGCGAGCCTCGTCTACGTCACGATCGCGATCCTCGGCCGCGGCTGCGACTGCGGCGGCGGCGACTCCACCGGCCCGATCCCCTGCTCGACGGCCGCCGAGTGCCCCGACGGGTGGCTGTGCATCGACCACGTCTGTCGCGCCCCCGACGGCGGACCGGCCGACGGCGAGACGGACGGCGACGCCGACCCCGACGTCGAGGGAGGCGCCGACGGCGACGCCGACCCCGACGTGAGCTGCCCCGACGGCGGCATCCCTTGCGCCGCAGGCTGCTGCGCGGTCGGCGAGAGCTGCGTGTGGGGCGTCTGCGCCGTCCCGGGGACGTGCGAGGACGACGAGGACTGCGGCCACGACTCGTATTGCCTCGAGACGGCCTGCATCCCGTACGGCGAGGGTCCGCGCGGAGACCACAACCCGGCCTGCACGCACGTCGTGATCGCCGGCCTGTTCGCGCCGACGCTGCAGTGTTCCTGGGAAGGCCCGCCCGACGGCGACGCCTACCCGGCGAACTTCCACCTGCTCGCCACGCCGCTGGTGGTCGACTTCAACTTCGACAACGACCCGTCCACCGTCCGGCCGTCGATCGTGTTCACCAGCGACGACGGGGTCGACGGCAGCAGCGAGCTGCCGACCGGGGTGATCCGGATCGTCGACGGCCGCACCTGCGCGCAGCAGGCGAGCCTCGACATGCAGCTCACCTCCCACTCGTCGCCCCCGGCGGTCGGCGACCTCGACATCGACGGCCGCCCGGACGTCGTCGCGTTCCAGGCCGGCGGCGGCCTGGTGGCCTTCCGCTACGACCCCGGCACCGCGGCCTGGGACGTGCTGTGGCGCAGCCACCTGGCCGACGGCACGCCGCACAACCCCACCGGCGGCGGCTGGTCCGGCCCGTCGATCCACGACCTCGACGACGACGGCATCCCCGAGGTGCTGCGCGGCGGCCTGATCTACTCCCACACCGGCACCTACCTCGGCGGGGCGCTCGGGGTCGCTCCCGACGGCGGCTACCACGCCGCGATCGGCATCTTCCCCGTGGTCGCCGACGTGGACGCCGACGGCATCCCGGAGCTGGTCACCGGCGCGGGCGTCTACCAGTACGACGCGGCGGCCCACGACTGGGTCCGCGAGGCCTACTCCGCCGCCGGACCGGCGGGCGGCCACGCCGCGGTCGCCGACTTCGACGGCGACGGCCGGCCCGAGGTCGCGGTCGTCTCCGACGGCACCTGCCGCATCCAGACGCTGGAGAGCGCGGTGACCTTCGGTCCCGTCACCCTCCCCGGCGGCGGTCACGGCGGCCCGCCGACCGTCGCCGACTTCGACGGCGACGGCTTCCCGGAAGTCGCCTCCGCGGGGGCCAACGCCTACGCCGTGTTCGACCCGGACTGCGTCGCGGCCCCGACCCGCGCCGGAACCTGCGCCTCGGGACGCACCGACGGCGTGCTGTGGAGCAGCCCGACCCAGGACACCTCGTCCAACGTCACCGGGTCCTCGGTGTTCGACTTCGAGGGCGACGGCCCGGCCGAGGTGGTGTACGCGGACGAGTGTTTCGTACGGGTCTACGCGGGCGCGACGGGCGAGGTGATCTTCAGCCAGAAGTCGTCGTCCTGCACCTGGTACGAGAACCCGGTGGTGGCCGACGTCGACGGCGACTTCAACTCGGAGATCGTCGTCGGCGCCAACACCAACTGCGGCGACCCGACGGTCGGGCGCGACTGCCCGAGCCTCGAGCCGGGCAACATCGACCCGCTGTTCGCGGGCCTGCACTGCGACGCGGCTGCCGACTGCGTCTCCGGGGTCTGCGACGCCGGCCTGTGCCGCTGCACGACCACCGAGGAGTGCTGCGCCGACGGTTGCGTCTCCACCGGCTACGTCTGCGCCGCCCCGCCCGCCGGCACGCCCGGGACCGGCAACACCTGTCGCGCCTCCCGCCCCACCGGCTTCGCCGGACTGCGCGTCTACCGCGATGCCGCCGACACCTGGGTCGGCTCGCGCCCCGTCTGGAACCAGCACGCCTACCACGTGACCCACGTCCGCGACGACGGCACGATCCCGCGCACCGCCGACGTCCCGCCGAACTGGGCCACCCCCGGGCTCAACAACTTCCGCCAGAACGTCCAGGGCGACCCGACGTCGCTCGGCTCCCCCGACCTGACCTCCGGCGGCGGCGACTTCGGGCTCGACTGCGACCTGACCGACCGGTCCGTCGAGCTCACCGTCCTGGTCTGCAACCGCGGCACCGAGCCGGTCGGCGACGGGATGACCGTCACGTTCTACGACGGCCCGCCCGACGCCGGCGGCTCCCAGATCTGCTCCACCGTCACCGATCGGGCGCTCGCCCCCGGCGAGTGCACGCCCGCCGGCTGCACCTGGGTCGGCGTCCCCGACGCCGCGACCGACGTCTACGTCGACGCCGACCCCGCCGGCGAGGAGCGCGAGTGCGTCGAAAGCAACAACTGGACCACCATCCCCGGCGTGCGCTGCGAAGGGATCGGCTGAACGGGGCGCGACAGGGCAGGCCGTCGACCGGCTCCGGCCCTCCCGCGGGCCGGCGTCCGTTGACTTGATCGGGCGATCGGTCTATGGGACCGACCCATGTCGAGCGTTCTTCTCGCGGCGGCGCCGCAGAACCTCCCGGGGGGAGTCACGGGCGCGCTGGTCCTGCTCGCCCTCGGCATGATCGTCGTCTTCGCGGTCCTCGGCGGCCTGACACTGCTGATCTGGCTGATCGGCAGGGTGTTCCGCGAACGGCCGCCGGAGCACCCGACCCGGGGCGAGCGGACGGCGGAGGCGGCGACGACGCCCGGGGCGACCGCGGCACCCGCGACCGCCGCGAC
>CAZMRP010000529.1:0-4210 GCA_964568275.1 uncultured Myxococcales bacterium | reverse complement strand
CGAGCGGCGTGCCGGGCTCGGCGGGGCAGGCGGCGCAGCACAGGGCCAGCGCCGCCGGCGCCGCGCGAACGAGCTGCGGGCGCGAACGGCGGCGCCGCAGGCTCAATCCTCCAGCTCCTGCAGCAGCTCGCGGACGGCCGCGAGGCCTTCGTCGTCGGGGGGGGCGAGGTCGAGGAACCTGTGCAGCGCCTCGATGGCGGCGTCGTCCTCGTCCTGGTCGGCCAGCAGCAGACCCAGGTCGTGCCAGGCGCCGGCCATCGTCGGGTCGCAGTCGAGCGTCCGGCGGTACTCCATGATCGCCAGCTGCGCCTGGCCCTGGCCGCGGAAGGCGACGGCCAGGTTGAAGTGGAACACGGCGTTGCCCGGGTCCGCGTCGACCGCCTGCTGGTGGGCCGCGACCGCTTCGTCGTAGCGCCGCAGCTTGCGGTAGGCGACGCCGAGGTTGTTGAGCACGCCGGGGTCGCCGGGGGCGCGCTGCAGCGCCATCTGGTAGGCCTGCACCGCCTCCTGGTAGCGCCGGAGCTTGCGGTACATCACGCCGAGCCGCTCGAGGCTCGAGACGTCCTCCGGGTCGAGGCGCGCGGCTTCGCCCAGCGCCTGCTCGGCGGCCTCCCACTGCTCGAGCTCGAACAGCACGGCGCCCAGCGCGGCGTGGTTCGGACCGTAGTCGGGCCGCAGCTCCACGGCCTGCTCGAGCGGCGGGCGGGCGCCGGCGAAGTCGCGCAGGCGGGTGCGGGTGCGCCCGAGGGCGAGCCAGGCGTCGGCGTACGACGGATCGAGGGTCGTGGCCTGGGCGAACGCCTCCGCCGCCTCCTCGAACCGCCCGGCGGCGTCCAGGGTCAGCCCGCGCACCACGGCCTGCTGGGCCTCGGTGAGGTTCGGGCCGCTGGGGGGGCGAACGGGGTTCTCGACGGGCCGCGCCGGGGCGGCGACGTGGTCCGGGTCGGAGCCGGGTCCCGGCTCCGCCGGCGGCGCGCCCCCGACACCGTCGGCCGACGGGGCGGGTTCCTGGGCCTCGCCGTTCGCAGGACCGCAGGCGGCCCAGGCGGCGAGCAGCGCGACCAGCGCACCGGGAACGAGCAGCGCGACGACTCGTGACATGGTGAACCTCCCTGCCGGCCCCGAGTTCACCCGATCCGGCGGGGCGGGTCAAGGCGCGCCGGAGGGCACCGGGGTCGTCCGCCCGCGGTTGACAGGGGGCCCCGGAAGCACTTTATTCCGGACTGCATGAATGTGCCGACCGACCAGCTGCCGATCCTGCCCTTGCGCAACATGACCGTGCTCCCGGGCTCGGTCGTCCCGGTGGACGTCAGCCGGCCGAAGTCGATGCGGCTGCTGGCCGCGATCGGGCTGGGCCGCGGCCGGTCGATCGGCGTCCTGGCCCAGCGGCGCCAGGAGATCGAGGATCCGATCTGGGACGACCTGTACGCGGTGGGCACGACGGTCCGCATCCTGCGCGCCGTGCAGTCCGGCAACGGCGGTTTCCGGCTGATCGTCCAGGGCACCGGCCGGTTCGAGATCGCCGGGCACGTGCAGACCGAGCCGTACCTGGTGGGACGGGTCACGCTGCTGCCCGAGCAGGACGCGGCGGACGTGGAGACGGCGGCGCTGCTGGCCAACCTGCTCGAGGCGGCCGGCCAGTTGGCCACGCTCGGCCAGAGCATGCCCAAGGAGGCGGTGACCAAGGCCCAGGCCGCGAGCGGGCCGGGCGCCGCCGCCGACCTGTTGGCCGCCAACCTGCCGCTGTCGGTCGAGGAGCGGCAGCAGGTGCTGGAGACGATCGGCATCCGCGAGCGGGTGCAGCTGGTGCTGAAGCTCGCCGTGCGGCAGGCGGAGGCGCAGCGGATCAAGAACCAGATCTCCCAGATGGTCGAGGAGGAGATGGGGCGCAACCGCCGCGAGTACTACCTGCGGCAGCAGATGCGCGCGATCCGCGACGAGCTGGGGGAAGGGCCGGAGGACGACGATCTGGACGAGTTGCGGCGCAAGCTGGACGAGGCGGGGCTGCCGGACGAGGCGCACGCGGCGGCGCGCAAGCAGCTGGCGCGGCTGAAGCTGATGCAGCCGGGGGCGCCGGAGGCCACCGTCGCCCGCACCTACGTCGACTGGCTGATCGAGCTGCCCTGGCGGGCGACGACCGAGGACCGCTACGACATCCCCGAGGCGCGCCGGATCCTCGACGAGGACCACGACGGGCTGGAGAAGGTCAAGCGGCGGATTCTCGAGCACCTCGCGGTGCGCAAGCTGCGCCCCGAAGCCCGCGGTCCGATCCTGTGCTTCGTGGGGCCGCCGGGCGTCGGCAAGACCTCCCTCGGCCGCTCGATCGCCCGCACCCTCGGCCGGCGCTTCGTCCGCGCGTCGCTCGGCGGCGTGCGCGACGAGGCGGAGATCCGCGGGCACCGCCGGACCTACGTCGGGTCGCTCCCCGGCCGCATCCTGCAGGGGATGAAGAAGGCCGGCACGCTCAACCCCCTGTACCTGCTCGACGAGCTGGACAAGCTGGGCGTGGACTTCCAGGGCGACCCCGCCTCGGCGCTGCTCGAGGTCCTCGATCCGGAACAGAACCACGCCTTCTCGGACCACTACCTCGAGGTGCCCTACGACCTGTCGAAGGTGATGTTCGTCGGCACGGCCAACGTGCTGGAGACGATCCCGCCGGCGCTGCGCGACCGGATGGAGATCATCGAGCTGCCCGGCTACACCTCGCACGAGAAGCGGCGCATCGCGGAGCACTTCCTGGTGCCCAAGCAGCGGCGCGACAACGGGCTGGCGCCGGAGCAGCTGCGGCTGACCGACGACGCCTACGACGTGCTGATCGGCACCTACACGCGGGAAGCCGGCGTGCGCAACCTGGAGCGGGAGATCGCCGCGCTGTGCCGGGCGGTGGCGGTGCGCATCACCGAGGGCGAGTCCGACCCGCGGGTGGTGGCCGATGCGCCGTTCGTCGAGCGGGTGCTGGGGCCGCCGCGGTTCCACCGGGACATCGCCGAACGGACGGCGACGGCGGGGGTGGCCACCGGGCTGGCCTGGACGCCGGACGGCGGCGACATCATCTTCGTCGAGGCGACGGCGATGGACGGCACGGCCAAGCTGCACCTGACCGGGCAGCTCGGCAACGTGATGAAGGAGTCGGCCCAGGCCGCTCTGTCGTTCGTCCGCTCGCGCGCCCGCGACCTGGGCCTGCGTCCCGACTTCCTGGAGAAGAAGGACCTGCACCTCCACGTGCCGTCGGGGGCGATCCCGAAGGACGGCCCGAGCGCCGGGGTGACGATGGTCACGGCGCTGGTCTCGCTGCTCCGCGGAATCCCCGTCCGCGCGGGGCTGGCGATGACCGGCGAGATCACCTTGCGCGGGCTGGTGCTGCCGGTCGGCGGCATCAAGGAGAAGGTGCTGGCCGCGCACCGCGCCGGAATCCGCGAGGTGCTGGTGCCGCAGCGCAACGAGAAGGACCTGGTGGAGGTGCCGCCCGAGGTGCGCGAGGGGCTGAAGGTCCGACTGGTCGGCACGATCGACGACGTGCTGCACGCCGCGCTCGGACTGAAGCCCGTGGCCCGCCCGGGCCGCGGCCGGCCGGGCCGGTCTAGTGCCCGCGGCTCAGCCGCCCGATCGTCTCCGACCACTCCGCCTCGCTGAGCAGTCCCTTCCGCGACAGGATCTCCAGCAGCGCGGCCACGACCACGCTGAGCCCGCGCGCGCCGTACGGTTCGGGAACGTTGGGGTCGTCGGCGTAGCGCTGCAGCGTGGCGATCAGGTCGCCCAGCCGGGGGTGGTCGCCGGCGGCGGGCGCGTCGGTGTCCCCACCCCCGACCGCGATGCTGGTGCCGTCGAGGAAGGTGAAGGCGAGCGCCCGGCGCTGGCGCCGCAGGCGGGTCGCCTCGGAAACCTGCAACACCGCCGCACGGCTCGGAGCAGCCGGCTCCGGCGCCGGACCCACGCCCGTCACCTCCGGCGGCTCCGGCGCCGGACCCACGCCCGTCACCTCCGGCGGCTCCGGCGCGGCGCCGCTCTCGAGCGCGCCGGGCACCTGGAACGACGGACCGTCGGGCTCGTCGGCCGCCGCGGGCTCGGCCTCGGCCGCGTCCGGCTCGGGCGGCGCGGAGGAGGCGGCCTCGAGGCCGGCCTCGAGGTCCGCCGGCCCGGGCTCCGGGGCGACCGCCGCCTCGGGCTCCTCGTCCGCCGGCTCGGTCAGCTCGACGGCGTCGTCCGCCGG
>CAZMRP010000528.1:0-4227 GCA_964568275.1 uncultured Myxococcales bacterium | reverse complement strand
TGGACCCCCCCCCCTGGGAATTGCCGGCCGACGTTGACTCTCGAGGCTCCGACGGCGCTACCGACTCGCCTCACCCCTGACGGGAACGGCGTGTACGACGACACGGGACTGGAACTGAGAGTGCGGGTCGACCGCCCCGGACCGGAATGCGACGCACCACCCTCGGTCTATCTGCTGCGGGCCGACCTGACGTTGTTCGCGGGCGACGGCTACGAGACGCCGGGCGACAAGCTGCGCGCGTTCGAACACGAGATGCTCCTGGACCCGTTGAACGGCGACCGCGACGGGTGGAGCATCCCGCTTCGCTTCTCCTGGGACGGTCGGGATGCGTCCGGCACCCTCCCGGTTGGCGACGCCGAGGCGACGGGCGAATGGAGCGTGCGCGTCGGGACGCTGGACCTGCCGTCGGGGAAGGTGCGCACGGTCCGTGACGCAACGGCGAACGGGCCGACGGTCCGGTTGGAGCATGCGGCCGACGCCTCCGAGCAGGCCTGGCTTGCGGCGCGCGGAATGCTCGAACAGATCGGATCCGACCCGGACGCACCGGAAGGCGAGCCGGGCTGGAAGTTCCACGATGCCGATCCGGCGCTCCTTGATGCCTACGCGTCGGCGATGGTGACGGCCGGACACGTCGACCTGGCTGCCTCGTTCGACACGCAACTCTCCGAGGTGATGGCGGACGCGAGGCTGGTGGTCAAGCCGAACGACGGCCAGATCGCGCGCTGGAGGGAACTCTACCTGGGGTCGTCCGGTCGCGTTTCGGTCGCATGGTCGGACGCGGGCACTCCGTTGATCGTCGCGGGCCTCGACGCGGGCCTCGACCAAGGAACCCCCGAGGAGGTCGCCGAGGCATGGGTGCAGAGGTTCGCGTCGGACCTGCATACCCTGCTGCGGATGGAGCCTCACGAGGAACTCCGCCGTGGTGACACCGTGATGTCGTCGGACGGTTCGTTTGCACTGGTGTTCTTCCGGCATCATCTGGAAGGTGGCAGCCCGAACGACGAGCGCGATCCGTTCCGCAACTGGGAAGTGATCGGCGACTTCCTCGCCGTTCGCGTCCGGCTCGCCGGGATGCCGCAGGGCGCGGCCCGGGTCGTGGGCTCGACGGCGCAGTGGAATCCGGTGGGCCGCGTGCCCCTGGCCGCGATCGATGAGAAGCAGGCGCGGCTGCTGGCGGAGACGGCATCGGGGTTCGTTGCCCCGTACGTGGTCGAAGTCGAAGGGCCGGTGCTGCATGTTCCGGAACTGGGGCGGGCGGAGCTGCAGTACCGTGTGATCGTGGGCGAGGACCGGCAGCAGAGGATGCTCGTGGCGGTGATCGATGCCGAGGCCGGGGTGGTGCTCCGTACCGAGGACGCGATCCGGACCGCGACCCGGCAGAGGCTCCAGGTCGGTGTTTGTCCCGGCGACGAGGGCGATCCCTACCGGCGGGTCCTGGCCGGTCTGCCCTACACCGACGTGTACCTGCCCGCCGCGCCGGACGGAACGCGCCGTCGCACGGACGCCAGGGGTTGCTACACCCCGGTCGATTCCTCGGGAAGCCCGGTCGCGACGGCGCAGGCGATGCTGCGGGGCGCCTTCTACGCCAACTACTCCTGGGAGGAGCACGCGCCCGACTACGCCTGGCACCCGGCCTACCAAGGGGCGATCGGCGACACGACCGATCCGTTCACCACGCTCGATCTCGGACCACTGAACGCCGGGATCGATGTCGATCGGAAGGCGGAGGACTTCTTCGACGCCACGACGTACCTGCACCTCACGTACCAGGCCGACCTCCTGCGGCGCTCCGGGCTCTGCTCGAAGCTCGGCCGCCGGCCCGCTCGCTTCCAGGTCCACTGGGGCCCCCTCGGGGACTGGGATTGCGTCGTCGGGAACGACGTCGGCTGCTACGGATGCCGCGGCCTGCCCGACCTCGACAACTACTGCAAGGTGGATGGACACTGGGACTTGTCTGATCGAGGCGACGAGGATGATCGCTGCGAACCGGGACATGACGATCCCGGTTGTGACGATGAGGTTGGCGTCCGCCTGACATGTCTTCCCGGCTACTCGATGCCCGGGGCGCCGCCGGGCCACGGCGTCTGCGACTGGGACATGTACGATGGGGCGCACATCGTCAACGGGGGTTGTTTCAACCCGGTGACGCGACGGGCGACCGGCGGCGGCGACTGCATGTACTTCGAGCGTCATCAGCGCACGTGCATCGATCCCGCGGGCTGCCGGAACCTGCGCGGCGTGGCGGGCCCGGTTCCGCAGTGGCGGCCGAACCCGCACTTCGTGGCGGACCAGATCGAGTACGCGATTCCGCACGAGAACATGCACCACATCCTCTGGTCGGCAGACTTCTTCCGTGGGACCGACACGTCGCACGGCAAGCTGGCGGGACATGCCTCCGAGGCCATCCCGGATGCGGCCACGCTCTTCTGCTACCCCCACCTGCTGTTCTGGGACAACCACTACGAGCACGACCGGCTCTGGTGGTCCACATACTGGTTCGGCGGCGACCCGATCACCGGTGGCGGCTGCTCCGGTGGTTCGGAGGGCGACTGCACGTCCGACACCTTCCTCTGCGACACGTCGCCGGCCAGTCCGACCTGCGACAAGCGCCGGTGCTACGAGCCGTGCTGGGCGGACACCGGCCCGCCCGACCGGCTCACCTGCGAGGAGTGCGAGGAACGCTTCCCGGACCTCTTCCCCGCTTGCACCGGCGCCGGCGCCCTGGCGTGGCGGGCGATCGATGTCCACGGAAACGGCGGATGGCTGATCGCCGCGCTGGGCCGATACGTGCTGCAACTCGGCCGTGCCCGGGCTCTCGCCGGGCTGGCCGGCCTCATCAGCGCCGGCATGAACGGCTCGACCAGGGCGACCGACGGTCCGAACAGCCTCTACGAGAAGCTGGCGGTACAGGCGGCCGGGCCCCACCACTACCCGGGACGGACGAAGGTCGAGGCCTGGCGGGCCTTCATGTACTCGACCTGGTACGCGGGCCGGTGGTGGGGCGCGACGTCGCCTCCCTACCGCGCCGACATCGACAGCGATCTCGATTTCCACGGCCGCGTGATGCAGCCGGCCTACGATTCCTTCGCCGCGGGTCACCTGCAGGCCGAAGGCCACATCCAGGCCGGCATCACCGACGTGGACACGCACACCGCCTACCTCGCGGGCGAACGATCCCACCGCGTCCGACTGACCGTGTCGGGTCCCGCGGCGCTCTCGTTGTGGCTGAGATTCGACCAGACTCCCGGCGGTCCGCCGCCACCCGCGGTCCAGGTGATCGCCGCGACCACCGGCACCAGAACCGAGACGCTGTTCTTCCCGAAGTACTCGGGCTTCTACTCCTTCCGCGTCGGGAGGGCGAGTCCGGACGTCAGCGAGGCCTGCCACTACGTGTTGGACGTGGACAGCGGCGACGACTACCCGGATCGCTCGTCCGAAGCCGTCACGATTCCGCCGGAACACGCGGTGCGCGGCGAGATGAGACGCGCCGATGCCGACTCGGACGTCGACGCCTTCCGGTTCTTCCTGCCGGCGTTCCAATCGGCGTATGTCGAGGTCTCACGGCTATCCGGGAGCACGCCGCCGGCCGTCTTCGTCGACGGCATCGTCTGCCCCTGGGTCGGTGCCGGTCGCGACTACTGCGAGGTCCTGGTCGGACCCGGTGGGCTCGGCGGCGAATGGAAGGAGATTCGGGTCGTGCAGAACACGGGCCACGCCCCCGACCCGACGTCCACCTACGCCTTCCGTGTGGTTCCCACTGCGGGTGCGCTCAGCCTGACCTGCAGCGGCCAGAAGCCCCCAGGTGCGACATTCCCCGACGTGAACCCCGCCTGCCGACTGAACGACGCTGCTGCCGGTACGACCGAAGGGCCGCTGTTCTCGTCCCGACTGACGTGGCCGGACGAGAGCCACAACCTGTGGCTGGAGACGGTGCGCGGTCGGGTGTACGCCCTCCGCTATCGAGGCACCGGCACCGTCTCCCTCTTCCCGGGGACCGCACTGGGCGCCGATCCGGCTGAGCGGCCGGGGACGAGTCCTCGCCCGCTGTTCTTCATCGACCACGGCGCAGCGTCCTACTCGGACGGCGTGGCGTTCGTGGCGCCCCATGACGGCTACTGGCGGGTCCAGGTGCGACCGGTAGCCGGGGAATTCGGGGAGGGACTCGGCGCGTACCTGTAGGCACGCACGCCTGATGGCAGCGTAGGGCTCGGTTTCCGACCGACAAGA
>CAZMRP010000527.1:0-4242 GCA_964568275.1 uncultured Myxococcales bacterium | reverse complement strand
CCTCGCCGTTGAGAACCAGGTCGTACGCCTTGGCCCGGACGGCGCCCGGGTCGGAGCGTCCGGCCGACGCTCCTAGCGGGGCAGGCCGCTGGCGGCGTCGAACCGGTCCTGCTCCAGTCCGATGCCCGCCCCCACGACGGCGGGGTCCGTGGCGAACCAGGTCCGGAAGTTGAACGGCCGGTCCAGCGACCACAGGCTGTCGGGGGGGAACGGCGGCAGCTCGTCGTCGTAGAGGTCCAGCGTCCCGCCCTCGTCCAGCAGGTCGATCACTCCCTGGAACAGCGGATCGGCGAACACGGTGCCGAACAGCAGGACGTCCCGCAGCTCGTCGAAACCGGACTCGCCGACGAGATGACGCTCCTCCGGGCTGAAGTAGCGCAGGAAGAACAGGTTGTCCTCCAGCACGACGCTCGCCGTGCTGCCGTCGATGATCAGCAAGTAGACGTTGTTGGGGTTGCCGAGGGTGTCCTGGTACGACTTCACCGCGAGGCTGTCGGTGAAGATGCAGTTCCGGATCAGCGCCGGCTCGTCGGCGGCGTTCCGGAGGATGAACGCCGCGATCATCGGCCGGGCGAACACGCTGTTCTCGATCACGAGATTCGGGCAATTCTCGAGGTAGTGACCCTCGAGCTTGTTGCCGTCCACGGTGTCGGACAGCCGGAGTCCATCGACGTCCTTCGCGACGATCAGCCGATCGCCGGTGGTGCGGCCGTCCGACAGCACGCGTGAGATCCGGATGTCCCGGCCCTGGTAGATGTTGAACTGGCCGCCCATGTGGGGCTCCCAGGCGCTGCTGTGCGAGACCGTGGCTCCGTGGTTGGCGAAGAAGAACCCGTCGAAGCGCAGGTGGCTCTTGCTGCCGAGCACGAACGCGAAATCGAGGAGACCTTCGGCGCCGTCCAGCAACACGAGCTCGCCGGGCCGGCCCAGGAACGAGATCGGCGCCGCGGCGGTCCCGGTGGCCCGGAGCCGCACGGTCTCGGCGTAGGTTCCGCCGCCGATCAGCACCGTGTCGCCGACGTTGACCCGGTCCGCGGCCTGCTGGATCGTCCGGAACGGGGCGTCCGGCGCGAGCCCCGAGTCGTCGTCGCTGCCGTCCGGCGCGACGTAGTAGGTCCGCGGCGACTCGTCCGCCGTGCTGGTCGTGAAACTGAGGACCTCGGACGCCACGGTTTCCGGGTCGGCGACGATCGGCACGTCGTCCGGGATGCGCAGGGAGTCGATCCGGAGGTAGTAGGTGGTGCCGGGGGTCAGGCCCGTCAGGCTGAGGCTGGCGAAGCGGTTGGCGTCGAGCGTGGCCTGGTGCTCGAGGGCCGTGGTCGGACCCCACGACAGGGCGGTCGCGGCCGGGTGCGAGGTGAACCACTCGATGTCGGCGGTGGTCGCGCTCACGGAGTGCAGGCTCGGACCGTCGAGGAGTCGCAGCTCCTCGCGGGGGATGTCGCGGCGGAACGCGCCGAACGGGTTCCCCGCGGTGCCGCCGCCCTCGAACGCCGCGGCGTTGGTCGGGCGCAACGACTCGCCGTCCGGTGCGAACTCCGGGACGAGCTCCCGGGCGGCGCGGTCGTGACCGGCGCGCAGCTCCTCCGGGCTGCCGGCGCCCTCCTCCGCCTGCCACGCCCGCTCCAGGTCGGCGTAGCTGTTGTAGTCGGAGTAGCGGACGCCCTCCCGGCCGAACACCCGGAGGGCGGGGCCGGAGCGGTTGTCGTACAGGTTGCCCGCCAGCTGCGTCGCGGCGGAGCAGGGCAGGCTGACGGCCGCCGTGGAGAACCCGGTGAACGTGCACTGCATGACGCGGAGGTCGACCGTGTTGGCGGCCGTCAGCGCCGTCCCGGGGCCCCGGAAGACGACGTTCGAGAAGTGGATCGAGTCGCTGTTCTCGAGCGCGACGTCCTGCAGGAACCGCACGCGCTCGAACCGCACGTGACGGCTGTCGACGACCCGCATCGTCCCCGCGATCACCGCCGGCTCCCGGCCGCGGCCGCGGATCACGATCGGGTCCGCCGCGGTTCCCTGGAGCGAGACCGTGAAGTCCCCCGGGTGCACGCCCGGCGCGAGGTACAGGGTTTCGCCGGGCGACAGGGCGGTGAGCGCCCGGTCGAGCGTCGCGAACGCCTGGTCGACGGACCGCCCGTCGGCCGCGTCGCTGCCGGTGGGGGCGAGGTAGCGGACGTCCTCCTCGTAGGTGAAGGCGCCCCGATCGCCGCCGCCGGTGGCGGCGCCGATGAACCTGGAGCGGGCCTGCAGGCGGAAATCGTAGTTGTCGGGGTCCGCGAACTCGCGAGCGAGGTCGAGGTCCTCCTCCCGGTCCAGCACGATGCTGTCGTCGCCCTGCGCCTCCCCCGAGCCGGTGACGCAGCGCCGGAGGTGGTCGGTGTTGCCCGTGCGGCCGAAGGCGACGGAGTTCTCGTAGAAGTTGAAGTTGGTGCCGGCCTTGATCCAGAAGTCGTACTCGAGGTTCCCCCAGGACAGCGAGTTGCGGATGAAGCTGGCGTCGGCTTCGCGGTGGTCCAGGACTCCGCCGCGCATCGAGATCCCGTTGGCCTGGTTCAGGAAGGCCACCGAGTCCCGCACCTGGTCGCGCCGGGCGTAGAGCAGATCGATGCCGCCGGTGTCGTAGCCGAGCCCCACGCCGCCGTTGCCCCAGGCCCGGCAGCCGACGATCAGGTTGTCGCCGGCCGTGTCGTCGTATTCGTTGGAGCTGCCGATGCCGCGGCCGTTCAGGTAGGCCTGGCAGTCGCTGAGCACGGTCTGCTTGCCGTTCCGGACGAAGATGCCGTACGTCGCCCAGAGCGTCTGCTCCCCGTACTCCCGGCCGACGTAGCTGTTGAAGCCCGTCGCGGTCAGCCCCTCGACACGGACGCGCTCGGGAGCGTCGAGGTACAGGCCGTGGGTGCCGACCACCGTCAGCGTGTAGAAGTGCTCGTCGGCCGGCCGGGAGTCCGAGCTGGAGACGTAGAGCCGCCCGGCCGCGCGGTCCTGGTGGAAGCGACCCGGGGAGTACTCCAGCTCGGCGACGTTGGGCACGCGCGGCAGCACCTTCAGGGTGTCGACCTCGTTGAGCACCTGGACGTCCTCGTCGGCCGCGAACTCGGCCACGTAGACGCGCCGATAGCCGTCCGCCGGCCGGAAGACCGGCGCGGCGACGTCGCCGCGCAGAAGCACGGTCCCGGGCAGCTCGGCGCGGATCACCGTCTCGGCGTCCGGGCCGCCCAGGTGATCGGCCACGACCGCGCCGAAGTACTCTCCCGGGCCGACGACCAGGGTCTGTCCCGGCTGGAGGAGGTCGACGGCGTGCTGGAGCGTGGCCAGGGCGGTCGCCCGGGTCCTGCCGTCGTTGGCGTCGTCCCCATCGACGGTGACCCAGAGGTCTCCCGTCACCGGAGGCGGCAAGCGCTCGCCGAGGTCCCGGCAGACGACGACGCCGTTCCCGTCGTCCGCTGCGTCGGCGGCGTGGTTGGACCCCGTGCAACCCCAGGCCGCGGCGCCCAGGAGCAGGAACGCGACGACGGATCGAGGGCTCCGGACTCCCATTTCGCTGGTCCTCCTTTCGGATCGACCCGTTCTTACGGGGTCCGGCCCGGACCTGTCCAGGAGAATTCACCCGGGCCGCGACGACCCTGATTCGACGATGGGCCCGAGCGGCGGGTGTGGCCGCCGGATCCGCCGCGAACGTTGAAAACGGCACCGAGATGACCCATTCTCCGCACCGGATGCCGGACCCTCGAGGAGGATGAGATGGCCAGGACCTGGAGCACGACCACCACCTTCGACGTCGCCGCGGGGCGGCTGCTCGAGGTGATGACCGACGAATCGTTCGTCGTCGAGCAGCACAAGCTCGACGCGGCGGTCATCGACGCCGAGTTGAAGGAGGTCTCCCGCACGCCGACCCGCCTGATCCAGGAGATCCGGGCGACCGAGTACGGGCGTGGCCTGACGGGCCTCGACCGGAGCAAGCGGGAGCGGTCGACCGTGACCTTCGACTGGGACCTCCCGGCGCTGCGGTGCGCGTGGAGCTACGCGGGCGAACACGGCGGCCGGGTCCAGGTCCGGGGCGAGGACCGCATCGAGGCGGCCGGCGAGCGGGCGAGGCTGACGAGCACGTGGCACGTCGAGGTGAAGATCCCGCTCGTGGGCGGCCAGGTGGAGAAGCTGGTCCTCAGGGAGGTCGAGAAGGACCGCCCGCGGTACGAGGCCCTGCTGCGGCGCCACCTCGCCGCGCGCGCCTGAGCGGCCGCCCAC
>CAZMRP010000526.1:0-4244 GCA_964568275.1 uncultured Myxococcales bacterium | reverse complement strand
GGCGGTACGTAGGGGGGGAAGCGTGGCGCCGTACTTCTTGCGTGCGACGTCAGGCTAGTTGAACTTGGAGTCGACACGGACTTCGCGATTGCGCTTTACGATCTCGCTCTTGGAGTACGGTCGGCCGGTCTCGTCCACGACGAAGCCGTGGGTGAGGACGGCGCGGTAGGGAGCGGCCTGGCGCACGCCGACGCCGGTGAGCAGGGCGGTATGGAACCAGCCGCGGTGCTGGTCGGAGCCTTCGAGGTAGAGGTCGACGGGGAGGCCGAGCTCCGGATGATCGGCGCAGACGGCGAACCAGGAGACGCCGGACTCGAACCAGACGTCGAGGATGTCGGGTTCCTTCTCGAGCTTCGGGGAGCCGCACTTCGGGCAGTTCGTGCCGTTGGGGAGCAGCTCGGCGGCGGGTCGAGCGAACCAGGCGTCGGAGCCTTCGCGGGCGAAGATGCCGGCGACGTGGCGGAGGAGGCCGGCGTCGACGAGCTCGGTGCCGCAGTCCTCGCAGTGGAAGAGGCAGAGCGGGACGCCCCAGACGCGCTGGCGGGAGATGCACCAGTCGGGTCGGCTTTCGATCATGCCGCGGATGCGGTTTTCGCCCCAGGGTGGGATCCACTGGACGCGACCGATCTGTTCGAGGGCGGCCTTGCGGATGCCGCTGGACTCCATCGAGATGAACCACTGCGGGGTGGCGCGGAAGACGATCGGCTCCTTGCAGCGCCAGCAGTGGGGGTAGCTATGGGAGAGCTGTTCGCCGGGCTGGTTGGCGAGGCGTCCGGTTTCGTGGAGCAGCTCGACGATGGGCTTGTTGGCGTCCCAGACCTTGATGCCGGGCCAGCGTTCGACGTCGGGGGTGAAGCGGCCGTCGGCGTCGACGGGGGCGTAGGGTTCGAGGCCGTACTTCTGGCCGGTGACGTAGTCTTCGGCGCCGTGGCCGGGGGCGGTATGGACGCAGCCGGTGCCGGCGTCGAGGGTGACGTACTCGGCGAGGACCATCTTGCTCTGGCGGTCGACGAACGGGTGGGAGCAGGCGAGGCCTTCGAATACGTTTCCGGCGACGCGTCCGCCCTCGGGTTGCAGTTCGGTCTTGAGGGCCTCGCCGACGGCGCCGGCGAGTCGTTCGGCGAGGAGGACCCGTTGGCCGCGCAGGCGGTAGAAGCGGTAGTCGAACTCCGGGTGGAGGGCGATGGCGAGGTTGGCCGGGAGGGTCCAGGGGGTGGTGGTCCAGATCATGACGGCGGTGGGGGAGCCGTCGGGCGTGAGCCCTGCGCGCTGCAGGAACGCCTCGGGTTCGACGCACGGGAAGTTCACGTAGATCGAGGGGGAGCTGTGGTCCTTGTATTCGACCTCGGCCTCGGCGAGGGCGGTGCGGCAGGAGGCGCACCAGTAGACGGGTCGGCGGCCGCGGTAGATCGCGCCGGCTTCGGCGAAGGACGCGAGGGCGCGGACGATGGCGGCCTCGTAGGCCGGCTTCATCGTCATGTAGGGGTCGTGCCAGATGCCGAAGCCGCCGAGGCGGCGGAACTCGCCGCGTTGGACGTCGATGAACTTTTCGGCGAAGGCCCGGCAGTCCTTGCGGACGGCGAGGGGGTCGCGGTCGGCGGAGCGTTGTTTGCGGTCGCGTTCGACGGCGAGTTCGATCGGGAGTCCGTGGCAGTCCCAGCCGGGGACGTAGAGGGTGTGCCGGCCGGCCATGGAGCGGTATTTGACGACGAAGTCCTTTAGGACCTTGTTGAGGATGGTGCCGTAGTGGATGTGGCCGTTGGCGTAGGGTGGACCGTCGTGGTGGACGAAGGCGGGTTTCCCGGCGGTCTGCTCGAGCATGCGGGGGTAGACCCGCTTCTCGTCCCAGAACGCGAGCATTACCGGCTCGCGTTTGGGCAGATCGGCCTTCATCGGGAACCTGGTCTGGGGCAGGCAGAGGGTGCTCTTGTATGCGTCGTTCGCCATGATTTCCGTGCGTCCCGCCCCCACCGGACCGGCGGACCCTAGCATGCCGTCGTGCGGGCGTTCAAGGCGGGGGTGGGCGACGGGTGGACGGAGCGGCGATCCCGTGGCAATCTGGTGAGCATGCGGTGGACGAGGAATGCCGTTCTGTGGATCGGGTTGGGGCTCGGGGGGATGGCATGGGCGCCGGGCGTGCGGGCGGCGGACGCCAACCTGGCGGAGTACGTGTTCGACGGCTCGCGGTTGTTCTGGTTCGCGTGGGTGACGGACACGCACATCGACACGGTGGGTTCCTCGTCGGAGGAGAGCCGTCTGGGCTGGGTGGTGGGGGACGCGGTGACGGTCGTCCGGCCGTACTTCATCGTGGTGACGGGGGATCTGACGGACTCGACGGACGGGATCATCTACGGGACGGGCCCGCACACGAGCGAGTGGACGTCCTACCGAGGGATTCTCGACGGGGCGGGGATGGGCGCCGAGTACTACCTGGACATCCCCGGCAACCACGACGCGTACGGGGACGGCGAGCTGGAGTACTACCGCCGTCATTCGCTGTTGGGCTCCTCGGACGATTCGACGCAGCACGAGTGGCGTCTCGACCTGCCCTTCGGTGCGTACCATTTCGTCGGGGTGGCGACGCCGGCGAACGACGGCCGGCAGTGGCCGTGGGACAACAAGGAGTTTTCGGACGGGGAGCTGACGCAGAGCGGGGCGTTCTTCGACGCGCACCCGGACACGAATCTGACGATGGTGTTCGGGCACCACGATTTCGCGGGGGTGGAGCGGGGCGGGGTGCTCGAGGAGCAGATGCTCGACGCGGGGGCGGCCCATTATTTCCACGGGCACGAGCACAGCCTGGGGGTGCGGATCGGCGCGGGGAACATCCTGCGCTTCCGGCTCAACTCGCTGGGGCAGGCGGGCAGTTCGAACTACGCGGTGGTGGCGGTGGACGCCGACGCGCTGTCGTGGAGCGACGTGTCGGCGGACGAGCCGTGGCCGCTGATCGTGATCACGGCGCCGGTGGACGCGCGGCTCGGGCCGGGCAACGACACGGTGAATCCGTTCGCGCCGCCGGTGCCGACGAGCTGCGACGAGGCGCCGGTGCGGGCGTTGGTGTTCGACGAGACGGCGCCGACGGCGGTCCGATTCCGCTGGGACGACGGGGCGTGGAGCGAGATGGCCCGCCGGCCCGACGAGGAGGCGCAGTGGCGGGGGCGGTTCGACGCCTCGACGCTGTCCGTGGGGCTGCACACGTTGACGGTGGAGGCATCGGGGACGCGAACGCGTTCGGTCCGCATCGAGGTGGACACGATCGACGGGGCCTGCGACCTGGGTCCCGAGGACCCGCCCCTCGGAGCGGACGCGGACGCCGATGCGGACGCGGACGCCGATGCGGACGCGGAGACCGACGTGCCGGTCGACGGGGACGTGGAGGCGGACGTGGACCCGGACGGATCCGCGGACGTGGAGGCGGGTGCGGACGCGGACGCGGGCGACGACGTTGTTGGGGACGTGTCGGAGGAAGCCGAGGCGGACGCGGACGCGGGCGGCGAGTTCAAGAGCGACGGGTGTGGTTGCCGGGCGCCCGGGGTTCCGGGGGGCAGGTGGGTCGTCCCGCTCGCGCTGTTCGGGTTGTTCGGGCTCCGCCGCCGGCGTTAGGCGGTCCGGTTGCGGGTCGCGGCGGCTAGCGGTCGGAGGCGTTGGGGTCGGCGTTCGGGTCGAGGGGCATGTTCATCTGTTTGAAGGCGTCGGCGTCGAAGCAGCGGCGGCAGCGGGCCTCGTAGGCTCCTTCGGAGCCGACGACGATCCGTTCTTCGGAGGCGATCAGGCGTTGCGAGCGGTTGGCGGGGGCGCCGCAGCGGGCGCAGACGGCGAGGGTCTTGGTGACGTATTCGGCGATGGCCATGAGCTGCGGGACGGGTTCGAAGGGCCGGCCGAGGTAATCCTGGTCGAGTCCGGCGACGACGACGCGTTTGCCGAGGTTGGCGAGTTTTTCGCAGACGTCGACGACCTCGCGGCCGAAGAACTGCACTTCGTCGATGGCGACGACCTCGGTCCGGTCGTGCACGCGGTGGAGGATGTCCTCGGCGGAGGCGACGATCTCGGCGGGGAGCGACATTTCGGAGTGGCTGACGACGTGGTCGCGTTTGAAGCGGTCGTCGAGGCGGGGTTTGAAGACCTGGACGCGTTGGCGGGCGATCTGGGCGCGGCGGACGCGGCGGATCAGCTCTTCGCTCTTGCCGCTGAACATGCTGCCGCAGATCACCTCGACCGAGCCGAGGCCGCGCATGAAGCCGAGC
>CAZMRP010000525.1:0-4249 GCA_964568275.1 uncultured Myxococcales bacterium | reverse complement strand
AGCAGCAGGCCCGCGGCGAGCAGCCCCGCCGCCCCGCCCACCGCGCGACGTCGCCCGCCCGGCTTCGCGACGGTCTGCATCGCCGTCCCCTACTGGATGCGCTTGATGATGTGGTAGCCGAACTGCGTGCGGCAGATCCCCGCCTCGCCCACGTTCAGCCGCAACGACAGCGCCTCGAACTCCGGCACGAAGTCGCTCTCCGGCCGCACCGGATACGGCTCGCCGGTCCGCGCCGAGCCGGGGTCCTCGGAGAACTCCGACATCAGAGCCTCCATGTTCATCCCGCCCTTGACCTTCCCGAGGAGGTCGAGCGCCAGCCGGTCGGCCTCGGCCTTGGTGCGGTCGAACGCGCGACGGTCGCTGCGCGGTCCGGCGATGTCGGCCCAGCCGATCAGGATGTGCTGCACCTGCGCCGCCGCCGTCACCGGCTCGCGCGACAGCAGGTCCTTCGACTCCACCTCGAGGTCCTCCGGCGGCGCCGCCGGCTCGGTCGTCGTCGCCGTCACCGGTGTTCCCTGGACCGTGGTCGGTGTGGTCCCCGGCGCCGGGACTTCGGTCGCCCCGCTCGAGGCGCTCGACGTCGCCGGAGCACTGCTGCTCCCTGCTGCTTCCGACTTCTTCTTGCAACCCGCCGTCGCCACCGCCAGCACGCACACCGTCAGCCAAACCGCAGTCCTGCCGCCCATCGTGTTCCTCCTTCGCCGCCGGAAACTCCCCCGGCTGCGGGCACTTATACCCGAAGGGAGGGGAGCGGGGGAAGAGGATGGGGCCGGGCGTCCGGGAGCGACGGGAGCAGGGCGCGGGAGCGTGCGAGGGCGCACGGGGCCGCGAATCGGGCCTTGACGGAGCGACGGGCTCCTCTATGTTGCCGGGACCATGAACCGACGAAGGACCTGGCTTGTTTCGATCGTGACTCTCCTCGGCTGCTCGAGCGGCGACGACGCCGCGACCGATGCGCCGGACGACGCGGGCGACGTCACCGCAGACGTCGCGGACGAGGACGCCACCGGCGACGACGCCGTCGCGGACGAGACGGCGGGCGACGACGGCGGGGCGGAGGCCGACGGGTGGGAGTACACCGAGGAGCGCGTGCCGTGCGCGGACCGCGCGCCGCTGCGCCGCCCGCTGTGGGGCGATCTGCACGCCCACACCCAACTCTCGTTCGACGCCTGGGGCTACGACCTGCGCGTGACCCCGGACGAGGCCTACGCCTTCGCGCGCGGCGCCGAGGTTCGCCTGCCGCCGCTCGACGCCGAGGGCCGCGGCACCCGCGTGGTCCGTCTCGACCGTCCGCTCGACTTCGCCGCGCTCACCGATCACCTGGACCTGGTCGGCGAGGTCCGCTTGTGCCTGACCCCGGGCTCGTCGGCCCACGACACGGCCGCCTGCGCCGACTTCCGCACCGGCGGCGCGGACGCGGTGGGCCGCCTCGGCCTGCTGCTCGCCGCCCTGACCCCGGTCCGCCCGGCCGAGATCTGCGGCGCGGACGGCGCGGCGTGCCGGTCGGCCGCCGTGGAGGTGTGGGCCGAGCTGCGCGCGGCGGCGGAGGCGGCCTACGATCGCACCGCGGCCTGCGAGTTCGTCGCCTTCCCGGCCTACGAGTACACCGCATCGACCTTCGTCTCGAACCTGCACCGCAACGTGCTGTTCCGCAACGCCGTGGTTCCCGACCTGCCGCCCAGCGTGTTCGAGGCGCCGACGCCGCTCGCGCTGTGGACCGCGCTCGTCGAGCAGTGCCTGGACGCGGGCACCGGCTGCGACGTGATGGTGCTGCCGCACAACGCCAACTGGAGCAACGGGCGGCTGTTCGTCCCGGACTACGGCGCCGGCGCCGACCTCGCCGAGCAGCGCCGGATCGCGACGCTGCGCGCGCGGCTCGAGCCGGTGTTCGAGATCTTCCAGCACAAGGGGAACCAGGAGTGCCAGAACGGCTTCGCCGACGTGGCCGGTCTGCCCGATCCGGTCTGCGACTTCGAGCAGATTCGGACGGCGCCGTTCGTGGACTGCGGCGACGGCGTCGGCACCGCCGGCATCATGGGTCTCGGCTGCGTCTCGCGCTACGACTACGTCCGCAACGTGCTCAAGCTCGGCCTGCAGGAACGCGCGCGGCTCGGCGTCAACCCCTACCGGCTGGCCTTCATCGGCTCCACCGACAACCACAACGGGACCCCCGGCAACGTCGACGAGGTCGGCTTCCCGGGCCACGTCGGGCTGGTGGACGACACGCCGCAGAAGCGGCTCGGCGACGGCACCGCGACCCACGAAGGGCTGATCAACAACCCCGGCGGGCTGGCCGGCGTGTGGGCCGAGGAGCGGAGCCGCGACGCGATCTTCGCCGCCCTGCGCCGCGGCGAGACCTTCGCCACCACCGGCCCGCGGATCGTCGTCCGCCTGTTCGGCGCCTGGGACCTTCCCGCCGAGCTCTGCGCCGGGGACGACGCGGCACTCGCCACCGCCGGGTACGCCCGCGGTGTGCCGATGGGCGGCACGCTGCCGCGGCGGGGCGACGCGCCCGCGCCGGTCTTCGCCGTGCGCGCCCAGGCCGACCCGGGGACGATCGCCGAGCCCGGCACGCCGTTGCAGCGACTCCAGATCGTCAAGGGGTGGCTCGACGCCGCCGGCGTGCCGCAGGAGCGCGTCTACGACGTCGCCGGCGACCCGGACAACGGCGCGCGCGTCGACCGCGAGACCTGCGAGCGCTCCGGCGCCGGCTTCGAGACGCTGTGCGCCGTCTGGAGCGACCCGGAGTTCGACCCGGCGCTCCCCGCGTTCTACTACGCCCGCGCCGTGGAGAACCCGAGCTGCCGCTGGAGCGCCCACGACTGCAACGCGCTGGACCCCGCCGACCGCCCGGAGATCTGCAGCGACGCCGCCTTCTCCCACGTGATCCAGGAGCGCGCCTGGGCCTCGCCGATCTGGTACGAGCCCTGAGCGCCGGTCAGTCGAACAGCTTCTTCAGGTCGTTGAGCAGCGTCTTGACCTTGCCCGCCGGCTTCTCCTCGGGGATGTCGTCCGGCGTCGGCGGCTTGGGCGGCGGACCGCTGCGGCGCAGGTAGTCGCCCGCCAGGAGCTGCCACAGCTCGCCCGAGTGCGCCCACTGGTCGATGTGCTTGGCGCGCCAGACCGTGAACGGATGCGTCATCCCGGCCTGTTGCCAGTCGATGATCAGCTGGTCCAGCCAGTTCTTGTCCGCCAGCTCCTCGACCTCGCGCGCCTGCGCCAGCAGGTCCTCGACGTTCAGCTCGGACGCGGTCTTGGCCGTCCCCGAGGCGAGCTTGAGGTGCGCCTGCAGGCAGGTGCGGTGCTGCCGCGTGACCAGCAGCTCCGCCCGGTCCGCCGTCAGCTCCGCGCAGCGCTCCCACTTGCGGAAGGCGTAGTACATCCCGAGCAGCAGCGGGCCCGCCAGCGAGGTGGTGCGCGACAGCAGCGTCCCGACCAGGTAGTACAGGATCGCCGCCGCCGTCTTGTACAGCACGTGCCCCGCCTGCATGTGCCCCACCTCGTGCGCGATCACCGCCCGCAGCTCCGCCTCGTCCAGCAGGTCGATCAGCGAGGTCGTCAGGCACAGCTGGTAGGTCTCCACGCCGGTGGTCCAGGCGTTGGGCTGCGGGTGCTGGACGATGTAGGTCTCCGGCACGCGGCCGAGGTCCAGCGTCTTCGCCGTCTCCTCCACCATCCGGTGGATGCTCCGGACCCGGTCCGAACGCACCTCGAGGAAGTTCTGCTTCATCAACAGGCGGTAGGTGCGGTCGAGGCCGTGCTTGAGCAGGAAGCGCAGGAAGGTGCCGGTGCCGGGGATGCGGCGCAGCACGTCCAGCGCCTGGCGATCCAGCGGGTGCTCGTAGGCCCGCGGGTCGATCGACGCGTAGCTCTCGCCCGGCCCGAGGAACAGCGCCCCCTTGCAGCGCCCGCAGCGCGCGGCCTCCGGCGCCCGCAAGGCCTCCTCGACGTCCAGGCGGTTCGTGGTCCGACAATGCCGACAGTTCAATTCGCGATCCATGGGAGCAGCATAGCGGCACCCGGCGGGCGAGGGTAGGGGGACGAGGATTGGGGACCGGCCGCCGGCTGGTGTAGGCTCCGGCGGGTCAACCGGGGGGAGCGGAGGTGGGACGATGACCAGGACGATGGCACTCGCGCTCGCGCTGCTGACGGCGGCGGGAGCCTGCAAGAAGCAGGGCGAGGAACGGCAGGTGCCCGTCGGGCCCGCGACGACCGACGCGGGCACGGGCCCCGAGACCCCGCCGCCCCC
>CAZMRP010000524.1:0-4256 GCA_964568275.1 uncultured Myxococcales bacterium | reverse complement strand
TGCGCCGTCGGACCCGACGGGCGCACGTTCGCGCAGCAGATGCACATGCGGGAGGCGGTGGTGGCGCCGCTGCGGCGGCTGACCGACGCGGTGCACGCGGCGGGGGCGAAGGTCTCGCTGCAGCTCGGGCACTGCGGCTGGTTCAGCCGGAACGTGGAGGTGACCGGCGGCCGGCCGTTCGGGCCGTCGGCGACCTGGAACATGTACGGCACGCTGGTCGGCATGCCGTTCTCGCGGGCGATGACCGAGGCGGACATCCGGCAGCTGATCATGGAGTTCGGCGACGCGGCGACGCTGGCGCTGCGGGCCGGGTTCGACGCGCTCGAGCTGCACATGGGGCACGGCTACCTGCTGAGCCAGTTCATCAGTCCGGGGACCAACCGGCGCACCGACCGCTGGGGCGGGAGTCTGGCGAACCGGATGCGGCTGCCGGTGGAGGTGTTGCGCGAGGTGCGGCGGCGGGTCGGTGCGGCGGTGCCGCTGCTGTGCAAGACCAACCTCCGCGACGGCTTCCGCGGCGGCCTGGAGCTCGACGAGGCGGTGGCGGCGGCGCGGATCCTCGAGGCGGAGGGCGCCGACGCGCTGGTGATGTCGGGGGGCTACACGAGCTGGAACCCGTTCTACCTGTTCCGCGGCGACATTCCGCTGAAGCAGATGGTCGAGGTCGAGCACACGTTGTTGATGAAGGCGGCGCTGCGGTGTTTCGGGCCGTTCATCATGCACGAGTACCCGTTCCGCGAGCTGTACTTCCTCGAGGAGGCGTTGCGGGTGCGGGAGGCCGTGAAGATGCCGTTGGCCTACGTCGGCGGGGTGGTCTCGGTCGACGGGGTCGAGCGGCTGATGCGGGAGGGGTTCGACTTCGCGGTGCTGGGGCGGGCGCTGGTGGCCGACCCGGACTTCGTGCGGCGCCTGGGGGAGGGGAAGCTGCGGCGGTCGCGCTGCGACGCCTGCAACCGCTGCGTGGCGGAGATGGACCGTCCCGGCGGCGTGCGCTGCGTGTGCGCCGAGGAGGCTCGAGCCGCGGGGTCTACACCACGTACTTGATGACGACGAAGCCGCCGATCAGCAGCACGGTGAAGACCACCGCCAGCAGGTTGAAGTACTTGTCGATGAAGCGCTTGATCGGCGGACCGAAGAAGTAGAACAGGGCGGCGACGGCGAAGAAGCGCAGCGAGCGACCGATGGCCGAGGCGACGAGGAACGTCGGGAGGTCGACCTGGCACACGCCGCCGGTGATCGTGAAGACCTTGAACGGGATCGGGGTGAAGCCCGCGGTGAACACGGTCCAGAACGCGTTGTCCTGGTACAGCGCGGCGACCCGTTCGAACGCCGCCTCGCTGAAGACGTAGGTGAAGAAGAAGTCGTCGACCCCCTGCCAGACGAAGTAGCCGATGCCGTAACCGGCCAGGCCGCCGAGGACCGAGGCGACGGCGCAGACGGTGGCGAACCAGAAGGCGCGTTTCGAGGCGGCCAGCGCCAGGACGATCAGCAGCACATCGGGCGGCACCGGGAAGAACGACGACTCGGCGAAGGCCAGCACGGCCAGCGCCGGAACGGCGTACGGCGTCTCGGCCCAGTGCAACGTCCAGTCGTACAGGCGGCGGGGCAATCGCCCCACCTTGCGCAGCCATTCCATCCCGGGTCCTCCGTCGGCGCGGTCCGTTCCGCCGCGGCGACCAGTGCACAAACCACGTTCTCCCGAGTGAAGTCAACAGGGCGGCGGGCCGAGGCGCGGCCGCCGGCGGGGCGTCCACACCCGCGACAACCACCGGGCGACGCGCTAGCATGGCGTCCATGAACAGGCGACCGGCGATGCTCCTGGTGTGGCTCGTGGCGCTCGGGGTCTGGCACTGCGGCGACGACTCGGCCGCACCTGCCGACGACGGCGGCGGCGAGACGGTGTGGGACGAAGGGGTCGACGTCGCGGACGCCGACGGGGAGGCCGAGGTGCCCGGCGAGGCGGAGGGAGGCGCGGACGGCGACGCGCCCGTCGATGACGCCGGGGAGACCCTCGACGACGGCGGCGGGCCGCCCGTCGCCGAGGTGCACTTCAACGGCCGGTTCGACCGCAGCGACCCCGCGGCGCCGCGTTTCGCCTGGTCCGGCAGCGCGATTCGGGCCCGGTTCTCGGGGACCGGAATCGGCGTCGTCCTCGACGCCGAGGGCGGCAACCTGTTCGAGGTGCTGATCGACGGTGTTCCCGGGACGCCGATCACGACGACGTGGGGCGAACAGAGCTTCGGGCTGGCGTCGGGGCTGCCGGCGGGGGAGCACGAGGTCGAGCTGGTGCGACGGACCGAGGCGTTCTTCGGCGCCGTGTCGTTCGTCCGCTTCGACGTCACCGGGGGCGTCCTCGTCGCCTCGCCCCGGCCCTGGGCACACCGCCTCGAGTTCGTCGGCGACTCGATCACCGCCGGCTACGGCGCGCTGGGGAGCGGACCCGACTGTTCGTTCTCCGCCGAGACCGAGTCGGCCTGGGTCGCCTACGGCTCGGTGGCCGCCCGGGCGCTCGGGGCCGCCCCGCAGCTGATCGCCTGGTCCGGCAAGGGCGTCTACCAGAACTACGGCGGCGACCGCGAGGAGCCGATGCCGGAGCTGTACGAGCGGACGATCCCGATGGAGGCGGGCGACTGGAGCTTCGACCCCCCGGCCGACGCGGTGGTGCTCAACCTCGGGACGAACGACTTCTCGACGACGGTGGTGCAGGCGGAGTTCGAGGCGGCGTACCGCGAGCTGATCCTGCTGGTGCGGAGTCGCAACCCCGCGGCGCCGATCTACTGCGTGGGAGGCGAGTTCCTCAACGCCACGGCGACGACGTACATCCGCAACGCGATCGCCGCGACCGGCGACGCGAACGTGGAGCTGCTCGAGCTGCCCGGCGTGCTGCCGTCGGAAGGCTGGGGCTGCGATTGGCACCCGAGCGAGGCGACCCACCTGCGCATCGGCGGGCTGGTCGCCGAGCGGCTGCGGGCCGACCTGGGGTGGTGAGCCGCGGGTCCGTGCGGGCGCGCGTCAGATCCCGCAGCAGTTCGGCATCACCCGCATCCGCACGGATGGTGGACGCAGGCTGCGGCCGGGGCGCCCGTGGCGCTCGACGAGCTTCTCGGCCAGCTCGTGCAGCCGGGCGTGGACCAGCCCCTTCTCGCGCTGCTCCTCGAACAGCAGGAACAGCTCGTCGACCTGGCGCATCTGCGCCTCGGACAGGTGCTGCTCGGCCAGCGGGTAGAGCACCTCGTCCTCCCGCCGGATGTGGTCGCGCAGCAGCTCGGCGTAGGCGTGCGCGGCTCCGGCGAAGGCCTCGAAGTCGGCCGCCTCCCAGTCCGTCGGCTTCTCGGCCAGCTCGCGGATCCGGCGCGCCAGGCGGCGTCCGCGGTCGTGCTCCAGCCGCATCACCGCCAGCGGACCGTTGGCGGTGGGGAACCCGGCGTCGGACAGCGCCGCGAACAGGATGTCCTCCTCCTTGCCGTGGTGACAGACGTCGGTGAACTCGCGGAAGAACGTCTCGAAGCGCGCCACGTCGGCCCGGTCGACCCGCTGGTCCCGCTCGACCCGCTCCGCGCACGCCTCGAGCGCATCGACCACCTGCAGGATCAACTGGTGCTCGTCGGTCAGGGTCCTGATCGCCTCCATCGTCCACCTCCATCGCCCGGGCCACCCGTCGGGGCGGACCCCGACACACCGGGCCGCGGTTGCTGCAGCAAGTCGGGTGCCAGCGGGTGGGCGCCCGTTTCCCTTGACGTTTCTCCGGCCGACGGCCTCGCGGACGGTACATCCGGTCGGTCTGATACATCCCGGTGTCTCGGATCTGGACACGTCGCTGCGGGACGTCGGGCCCGTTCCGCCCCGTCCGCCGTCGCCCGGCGGCCGGCGGGCCGGGCTTGACCGCGGCCGGGGTTGGGGGCTATCTGCGACGCGCGCGGCGGGGGCGCGGCGAGGAGGCGAGACGATGGACCAGGGGACGCTCAACATCGTGGTGACGGGCAAGAGCGGCGCGGGCAAGCAGCCGCGCATCGACGTCCTGACGGCGACCTACGGGCTCCGGCAGCTGTCGACCGGCAACATCTTCCGCGAGTACCTCGGGGCGTTCAAGAAGGTCCGCGGGGGGCTCGACGCGGCGAGGTTCCACCGCGGGGACGGCTTCGCGCCGGACGCGGAGCTGCGCGCGGCGCTGGCGCCCGCGTGCGCGCCGGCCGGCGTGGACCCCGACGCGGCGGTCCTGGGGCTCAAGGCGGCGCGGTACGTCGACGGCGGCAAGT
>CAZMRP010000523.1:0-4264 GCA_964568275.1 uncultured Myxococcales bacterium | reverse complement strand
GACGCGGAAACGACGTCGGCGTACGACGGGGCGGACGACGCCCCGGCCGAGACCGACCCCGACGCCGCCGCGGACGCCGAGGCCGGCGCCGACGCGCCGGTCGACGGATCCGCGGACGAGGCGGGCGAGGTCGGCCCGCCGCCCCCGCCGCCGTTCTCGTTCGTGGTCTTCGGCGACAACCAGTTCGCCACCGAGAGCTGCACCTCGGGCGTGTCGGAGCGGCTGGCGATCCCCGAGGTGATCCGCGAGCTGGCCCCCGAGTTCATCCTGCACGTCGGCGACCTGATGGACCACGGCTACGACGCCGGCGCCTACGACGCCTTCGTCGGCTGCTACTCCGGGATGCTGGCCGAGCTGCCGTTCTTCCCGACGATGGGCAACCACGACGCCGGCAGCGGCGGGATCTGGAACTACAAGGCGTACCTCGAGGGACAGTTGTTCACCCGCAACGCGACGGTCTGGCCGGGCGACTACGCCGCCGAGTTCACCATCGCCTACGAGGACGACCCGAACGAGTACTCGACCGACTTCGACGCGCCGACGCACCGCGACATCGTGCCCTCCGGCGTCTCGTTCGAGACGTTCTACGCCTTCCGCTTCCGCAACGCGTACTTCATCTCGCTCGAGATCGGCACGCGCTACTGGTCGAACACGCCGAAGACCTGGCTCGACCGGCACCTGGCGGCGGCCCAGGCCGACCCGACGATCGACCACACGTTCGTGATCCTGCACCACCCGATCTACTCGACGACGATGGCCGACACGGCGACGGGCGAGTGCACCGGCCCGGTGCGCGACCACTACGCCTCGTACTTCCACGACCGGGACGCGCGGATGGTCTTCTCGGGCCACGCCCACGTCTACGACCGGTTCTGGGTCCCGGACGACGGACATCGCACGGCCGACGCCCCGCCCGCGGCCTATCCCGGCGGCGACGACGCGGTGCACTACGTGGTCACCGGCGGCGGCGGCGGGCCCCTGCCGGGCTGTTCGCCGCTGGGCGGAGCCGACGGCGTGGTCGGCTGGCAGTACAGCCAGGCCCGCGGCTGCGGCTACCACGTGACGCTGGTCGAGGTGGACGGCGCGCGGCTCACGGTGCGCGTGCTCGGCGTCACCGGCTCGGCGGCGAGCCACACCACCACCGAGTGGGACCGCTTCACGATCGGCTAGATCGACGCCGGCTTCGGACCGCGCGTTGGACGGCGCGGCGTCCCGCTGCTACGGTTCGGCGCATGGGGGAGCCGTCGATCTCGGAGCGGGTGCTCGACCAGACCTGGCGGCTGCTGCGGCCGATCGGTCGCGGGGCGATGGGGATCGTCTGGGAAGCCCGGCGCATTCCCGACGACGGCCGCCCCGTGGCGGTGAAGCTGCTGCGCCGGGAGCTGGTCGAGGACCCGGAGTGCAGGGCGCGCTTCGAACGGGAAGCGTCGGCGGCCAGCCGGATCGGCAACCCGCACATCGTCGAGGTGCTCGCGACCGGCGGCGGCGCCCGCGGCCCGTACCTGGTGATGGAGCTGCTCGAGGGTCGGTCGCTCGAGACGCTGCTGCGCGAGGAGACGGTGCTGGCGGCCGAGCGCGCGGTCCGGATCTTCGACCAGGTGCTGGAGGCGCTCGCGGCGGCGCACGCGCTGGACATCATCCACCGCGACCTCAAGCCGGAGAACGTGTTCCTCTTGGCACACGGCCCGGCGCCCGACTTCGTCAAGCTGCTCGATTTCGGCCTGGCCAAGGTGCTGGAGGGGGCGGGGGTGACGCGGCTGACGGCCGAGGGGGGGTTGCTCGGGACCGTCCCGTACCTGGCGCCGGAGCTGGTGGCGGGAGTGAATCCGACGGCCGACGAGCGGACCGACCTGTGGGCGGTGGGGGTGATGCTGTACCGCGCGTTGACCGGCCGGCTGCCGCACACCGCGCCGAGCGTCGTCGACCTGCTGTCGGCGATCGTCTCGCAGGACGCGCCGGCTCCGAGCGCGCTGCGGGCCGGACTGCCGGCGGGTTTCGACACGATGCTGGGTCGGGCGCTGCACCGCAATCCGAGAAAACGGTTCGGCTCGGCGGAGGAGTTCCGGGCGGCCCTGGCGGCGTTCGCCGCACCGGAAGGTTGAACCGGACCCGCGGCTCCGGGGTGCATTTGTCGTCCGATCCCGGGAAGTTGCCGGCCGGCGGCGCCCGGTCGCCGCGGCCTGCTTTTCCGCTTGGAACCGCCCCCCGGATCCGCTAAGGAGATTGCGGCTGCGGCGCGGATCCGCCGACCGAGCGCAGTTCGGTTTTCCAGGCCGACCCCGCACCCAACCACCGCGGGGCTCCGGCCCGACAGGAAAGGGGCACGGCATGATAAGGTTCAGTGAGAGGCAACTCAAGATCCCGAAGTTCGCACGGGACGTCTACCTGGTGACGGGGGGCAACAGCGAGTTCCGCCGGGCGTTTCCCGAGAAGCGCACCGAGGAGCTGTGCATCGACTCGCTCCAGGAAGCGGCGAAGTACATCGGGATGACGGCCGCCGAGCTCAAGTCGTTCATCCACACCTGCTACTACGGCCATTTCGCCGACCACTTCGGCGACCAGCTGCTCGGCGAGGCCGTGATCCACGACCGCCTGGGCCTCGATCCGCTCGGCAACTGCGGCGTCAAGACCGGCGGCGCCACCGGCGGCACGACGATCTGGGAGGCTGCCAAGGCCGTCGCCTCGGGCTACTCCGACTGCACGCTGGCCATGGGCTGGGAGCGGATGGACGAGGTGCCGACGGACGAGGGGAACAACTACATCTCCTGCGCCGCCGACAAGGACTGGGAGACGCCGCTCGGGCACATCTACACCGGCTACTACGCCGTCATGGCGCAGAAGTACTGGCAGGTCTACGGCCGCGAGGAGGAGTCGTTCCGCCGCACGCTGGCCGAGATCTCGGTCAAGAACCACGGCTACGCGTACCACAACCCGTTCGCCCAGGCCGGCTTCAAGTGCACGGTCGATGACGTGCTCAAGTCGCCCGTCGTCGCCTACCCGCTGCGCGCGCTCGACGCCTGCCTGATGAGCATGGGCGCCTCGTGCGTGATCCTGGCCGACAAGGAAACCGCCTACAAGATGTGCAAGCACCCGCTGCTGATCTACTCGACCGCCGGGTCGCACACCCTGCGCGTGGCGGACCGGCGGGACATGGAGATCCCGCTGCTCCCGAACGAGACCAAGGAGACCTACGCGAACCTCGACAAGGAGTTCCCGGGCGGCGAGCGCTACCCCGGGTTCACCGGGTTCCTGGCGGCGCGGATGGCGGCCTACTACGCGTACAACTGGGCCAAGGTGAAGGACCCCTGCGAGGACCTCGACCTGGTCGAGCTGCACGACGCGTTCACGATCAGCGACGTGCAGACCTACGAGGACATCGGCATCCGGCCGTACGCCCGGGGCCGCACCTACGTCGAGAGCGGCGACTGCTACCACACCAACCCGAAGACCGGGAAGCCGGGCAAGCTGCCGGCCAACCTCTCGGGCGGTCTCATCGGCTGCATGCACTCCGTGGGCGCCACCGGCATCATGCAGGTGGTCGACCTGATGTACCACCTGCACAACCGGCACGCCGAGATCCACGGCGACCCGGAACGCTGGAAGCGCTACGGCAAGCAGAAGCCGAAGGACTGGGAGGACCTGCAGGTCAAGAGAGCCAAGCGCGGCCTGGCGATCAGCCACGCCGGCGTCGGCAGCCACGTCACCTGCACCATCGTCATGCAGCCGGACGCCCGGCTGGACAAGTAGGAGGGCGACCCATGAGCGGCTACAGTGTCAAGGTCGTCGAAGGCAAGTTCAAGCTCTCGGGCGAGTTCCACACCGCCGAGCCGAACCAGCCGATCCTGGACGAGCAGGGGAAGCTGTGCGGGATCTGCAACCCGCGTCGCATCGTCCACCACCACTCGCTGGGCGGCGAGGCGCCGTTCTTCCAGGCCGTGACCAAGGGCCGGCTGCTGGCCACCCGCTGCGACAACAAGGCCTGCAAGGACGGCTACAAGTCGGTCTTCATCCCGTACCGCATCCACTGCCCGGACTGCCTGGAGCGGAACACCGAGATCGACATCACCGACCTCGCGAACAAGACCGCCCACGTCTACAGCTTCATGGTCTGCGAGCGGTCCGGCGCCTTCAACACGCTGGAGAAGCCGATCCGCTTCATCAACGTCGAGTTCGACGGCGGGGTGACGATCCTGATGAGCTACCTGCTCGGCCATGCCGAGCCCAGGGTCGGCATGAAGGTTCGGCCGATCTTCCGCACCAATGG
>CAZMRP010000522.1:0-4267 GCA_964568275.1 uncultured Myxococcales bacterium | reverse complement strand
GACTCGACGACCGCCGCGACGCGAACCGGCGACACGACCCGCTCGGACCCCGGGTCCGCCGGGGAGCGCGGCCCGGACGAGGGCGCTGCGCGGGCGACCCCGTCGCCGCCGGACCCGCGGGTGGCCGAGGCGCGCGAGCGGTTCCTGGAGGCCCTGCAGGCCTACGACCGGGACGACCACAACGGCGCGTTGCTGCAGTTCCGGGCGGCGTACGAGCTGGCGCCGCGCGCTGCGATCCTCTTCAACATCGCCCAGTGCCAGGAGCGGCTGGGCGACCTGCAGGGGGCCCTCGGGACCTACCAGCACTTCCTCCACGCCTCGGACGAGCAGCTGCCCGAGGACCAGCGACGGGCAGCCTTCGAGCGCATCCGGCAGCTCGAGCGGCAGCTCGGAGTGCGCTGAGTCGTCGTCGCCTGCCGACGGCCCTGCGCGATGGCCGCCCCGGACATCCCATGCTACGAATTGGGGCGAAACAAGGAGGGGAGCGATGGAACGAGGTTGGACGACGGGACTGGCGCTGCTGCTGGGCGTGACGATCGCCGCGGGGTGCGGCTCGGCGACGGGGGGCGACGACGACGCGGACGGCGACGTGCCGGTCGAGGGGCTGGGGGACGAGTTCGACGTGCCGCCGGACGGCGACGTGCCGCCCGAGGACGTCGGCGACGAAGGTCCCGACGGCAGCTGCGAGTGCACGTCCGACGAGGACTGCCAGGACGACTCGTTCTGCAACGGCGAAGAGCAATGCGTCGCCTGCGAGTGCCGTCCGGGCATCGCGCTCGACAACGGCACGTCCTGCGACGACGGCGACCCGTGCACCGACGGCGAGACCTGCACGGGCGGCGTCTGCACCGGCGGCGCCTCGATCTGCCTGTGCGACACCGACGACGACTGCCTGGCGTACGACGACGGCGACCTGTGCAACGGCCGGCTGCTGTGCGTCGGCCACGAATGCCGGTTCGCCCCCGAGACGATCGTGACCTGCGACCCGACGGGCGACACCGACTGCCGGGTCAACCGGTGCGTTCCCGCCAGCGGGGAGTGCGCGATGACGGCGGCGGCCGACGGGACGGTCTGCGACGACGGCAACGAGTGCACGACCGGGGACGCCTGCGACGACGGGCTGTGCGTCGGCGGCGCGTCGAGCTGCGAGTGCGAGGCGACGGTCGACTGCGCGCCGTACGAGGACGGCGACCTGTGCAACGGCACGCTGGTCTGCGACCCGGGGACCCACACCTGCGTGGTCGACCCCGGCACGCTCGTGACCTGCGACCCGAGCGGCGACACGGCGTGCCGGGCCAACCGCTGCACGCCGGCGACCGGGACCTGCGCGATGCAGCCGCGCGGCGAGGGGACGAGCTGCGACGACGGCGACGCCTGCACGCTCGGCGACGTCTGCACCGACGGCTCGTGCGTCGGGACGCCGCGCTCGTGCGCCGACGGCAACCCCTGCACCGACGACTCCTGCGACGCCGCCACCGGCTGCGTCCACACGCCCAACACGGCGTCCTGCGACGACGGCGACGCCTGCACCGTCGACGACGTCTGCAGCGGCGGCGTCTGCGGCGGCGCGACCCGCGACTGCGACGACGGCAACGTCTGCACCGACGACGGCTGCGACCCCGCCACCGGCTGCACCCACACCCACAACACCGCCGCCTGCGACGACGGCGACGCCTGCACCGTCGACGACGTCTGCGGCGGCGGCGTCTGCGGCGGCGCGACCCGCGACTGCGACGACGGCAACGTCTGCACCGACGACGGCTGCGACCCCGCCACCGGCTGCACCCACACCCACAACACCGCCGCCTGCGACGACGGCGACCCCTGCACGACCCCCGACGTCTGCAGCGGCGGCATCTGCGTCGGCACCGGGACCGGACTCACTCTCTGTCCCGACGGCGCGTGCTACGACCTGCAGACCGACCGCAACCACTGCGGGGACTGCGCGATCGCCTGCCGCTTCGACGAGGACTGCAGCGGCGGCCACTGCCTCGTCCGGGCCTGGGAGACGGTCGGGCGCACCGCCGTCCACTCGACGCTCCCCGCCCTGGCCCACGCGCTGGGCTCCGACGGCACCACGCCGCACGTGGCGTGGGTCGCCGACGAGGCGACCGACGCCGCCTACGTTCATCGGCTCGGTGCCGTCGGCTGGACGCAGCTCGGCGGTTCGCTCAACGGCGGCAACACGACCCAGCCGGTGATCGACATCCAGTTCGAGGGCGTCCGGCCGTACGTGTTCACGATGGACCAGAGCATGCTGATGACGCCGCCGGACCACGTGAAGACCTGGGACGCGGCGGGCACCGGCTGGGTCGAGGTCGGGGCGCCGGGGTACCGGCCGACCTGCGTGATGCATTTCAGCGCGGCGCTGGCGCTCGAGGGCGCCCGGCCGCACTTCTCGTTCCTGGGGGCCGGCGGCTGCGGGATCGGCGTCGGCTACGCCCGCTGGAGCGGTTCCGAGTGGTGGGACACGCCCAACCCGCCCAGCCCGATGGGCACCGGGCTGCTCACGATGAACGGCGGGGGCTGCACGGACGTGGTCTGGGACGGCGCACGCGCCCTGGTGGCCCTGGTCGACGAGGGCTGGCGCTACGTCCGCCGCTGGGACGGCTCGTCCTCGATCCCGGGCGCGTGGGTCAACCTCGGCCCGTCGTTCAACCAGAATCCGCCGCTGGCCGGCACCGCCGCCGCCAACTACCTGTGGATGGCGCTCGACGCGACCGGCCGGGTCTGGGTCGCGTTCGCCGAGCAGGACGCGGGCGTGCAGCAGGTGTTCGTCAAGCGCTACGACGCCGCGGCCGGCGCCTGGGTGCTGATCGGCGGCGGGCCGGTGAGCGACCCGACGCGGAACTCCGACTACCCGTCACTGGCGTTCGTGGGCGGGACGCCGCACGTGGCGTGGGTCGAGGACGTGACGTTCTCGGGCGGTCCCGCGACGGCCGGCGGCACGATCAAGGTCGTGCGCTGGACCGGCCTGGCCTGGGAGCGCGTGGGGGCCCCGCTCAACAACGACGCGACGGCCGATGCGCTGCTGCCGTACCTGGTGGGCATCGGCACCGTGCCGTACGTGGCGTTCCGCGAGCCGGTGACGGCGCCGCAGCGGATCTGGGTCAAGCGTTTCCCGTAGCCCGCCGGCCGCCGGGCGCGCCGCCCGGTCGCCGCGGGGCCGCTCAGTCGGGGTCGAGCCGCGCGCGCACCGCGGCGGGGTCGACCTCCTCGGCCTCCCAGCGCACGCGGCCTTCCATCCCGCCGGCGACGGTGAGGAACTCGCCGCTGACGTGCCGCGAGGCGGCGGGCGAGGCGAGCAGCACCACCGCGCGCGCGATGTCCTCGGGCCGGGCGAGCTGCCGGAGCGGCATCGTGCGCACCACGCGGGCCACGGACGCCGGGTCCTCGAGCGCCGCGCGGGCCATCGGCGTGACGGTCCAGCCCGGCTCGACGACGTTGACCCGCCCGTGGGGATCGAGCGCGACGATCTCGTTCTTGAGCGACAGCGCCAGGCCGCGCAGGGCCGCCTTGGCCGCCGCGTAGTCCGCGTGCCCCGCCTCGCCGAACCGCCCGGCCGTCGAGCCGATCAGGACCAGCGAGGCGCCGTGGCCGTCGGGCCGCGGCCCGGTCTTCGCCAGGATCCTGAAGAAGGCGCGCGCCGTCCAGATCGCGCCCAGCAGGTCGACCTCGATCGTCCGCCGCACCCGCTCCACCGGCAGCTCGTCCAGCCGCCCCGCCGCGGGCGGCCAGACGCCGGCGCAGGCCACGCAGACGTCGATCCGCCCGTGCTGCTCCGCCGCGCGCTCGAAGGCCGCCTCCACGTCCTCGGGCCGGGTGATGTCGGTGCCGCACGAGGTGGTGCGATCGCGGAAGCTCTGCGCGTAGCGCCAGGTTTCGAGCGCCCGGCAGCGGGTGTGCCCGAACAGCGCCAGCCGGGCGCTCTCCTCCGCGAACGCCTCGGCGATCGCGCGCCCGATCCCGCCCGAGGCGCCGGTCACCAGCACGACCTTGTTCGCCAGCTTGAGGTCCATCGTCGGTTCCTCCCCGCGACCGTTCAGGCGGCCGCCGAGAGGAGTCTAACCACGCGCAGCAGCCGCGCAGCGGCCCCCACCCCCCGCAGCCGCAGCTCGCCCGAGGCGAAGCGTCGCGCGACACTGCGCTCCGCGGCGTCCCACAGGAGCGGCAGGCCCGCGCGGCCGATGCGCAGCATCGACAGGTCGAGCACCGCCTCGGAGTTCGCCGTCACCGTCGCCTCGGCCCGCGGCAGCACCCCGTCGAC
>CAZMRP010000521.1:0-4286 GCA_964568275.1 uncultured Myxococcales bacterium | reverse complement strand
GGGCACTCCCGAGGAGGGTTCCACCATGCAATTCGGACGACAAGCGTGTGCGGCGTACGTGGTCGCGGCGGGTGCGACCATGCTCGGGCTCGGGAACTGCACCCAGGATGCGCCGGACGGCCTCCTCGGGCAGCAGCGCGCCGCGGTCATCATCGATGCCGGGGCCTACCCGACGATCCAGGCCGCCATCGATGCCGCGGCGACCGACGACATCGTCCAGGTCGGGCCGGGCGACTTCACCGAGAACCTGCACGTCAAGCCCGGCATCATCCTGATGGGCGCCGGGATGGACCGGACCGTGATCCGCGGCCGCCTGATGCTCGAGTCGGGCGACGGCCACGTGATCACCGGGTTCCGCATCACCCGCGAGGGCGCCGCCCTTTCCAGCCCCAGCGCCGGGATCGCCAAGGACTGCACCGGCCGCGGGCCCAACACGACGATCACCCGCAACCAGATCGACGGTTTCGGCCTCGGCATCGTGCTCGCCGAGTGCCCGGGGACCGAGATCACCCGCAACATCCTCAAGCGCAACGAGCGCGGCATGGAGCTCACCGACCTCGGCGGCCCGGTCACCGACAACCTCGTGCTCTACAACCGCAGCGCCGGCGTCGTGCTCCGCGGCTGCAACGTCACGCTTGCGAACAACACCCTCGTGGGCAACGGCTTCGCGGAAAGCACCGCGGACGGCGGCGCGGCGCTCGTGTCGTTCGGCAGCAACGCCGACCACGTCCACAACAACATCGTCGTCTCCAACAACGCCGGCCTGAACCTGCTCGAGGTCGCCAACCCGAACTTCAGCGGGAACCTGGTGTGGGGCAACGCCGTCAACTACGCCGGACGCGCCGTCGCGCACGCCGCGGACCTGTCGGCGGACCCGCGGTTCGTCGACAGCGGCACCGACGACTTCCACCTACGGCCGGATTCCCCGGCGCTCGACACCGCGGCGAACGACGACGGCACCGAGGTCGATTTCGACGGCGTCTCCCGCCCGCAGGGTGCGGCCGTCGACTTCGGCGCCTACGAACGGCGCTCGGCGTCCCCGGACCGGCGGCTCGTGATCTCCGAGGTGCTGGCCAATCCGGTGGACGAGGACCGCGGCGAGTTCGTCGAGCTCTACAACGCCGGCACCGCCGCCGTGGACCTCGCCGGCCTGTACGTCGGCGACGGCGACGCCCTCGACCGGCTCGTCGCCTTCTCCGGCGGCCCGACCGCCGTCGCCGCCGGCGCCTACGCCGTGATTGTCGATTCCGAGTACCTCGGCGGCTACGACATCCCCGCCGGCACGATCGTCGTGACCACGGCCAACACCACCATCGGCAGCGGCCTCTCGACCAACGACCCGGTCACCCTCTACGCCGACGCCGGCTTCACGACCCTCGCCACCTACGCCCACCCCTTCGACCCGGGCAACGGCGTGTCGGTGGAGCGGGTCGCCCTGGACGGCGCCGACGCCGAGACCAACTGGCGCGCCTCGCCGTGCCTCCAGTCCGCCGGGCGGCCGAACTGCGCCCCGCTCACGCTCGCCTCGGGTCTGATCATCTCGGAGGTGATGTCCAACCCCACCGACGAGGCGACCGGCGAGTTCATCGAGCTGTACAACGGCACCGATACCCCGGTCGACGTCGCGGGAATGGTCGTCTCGGACGGCGACTCCGCCGACGCCGTCATCGCCTGGGCCGGCGGTTCGACCGTGGTGCCGGGGACGACCTACGCCGTGATCCTCGACCCGGACTTCCCTCCCGGCGACGTCCCGCTGCGGATCGATCCCGCTGCCGTCCTCCTGACCGTCGGCGGCTCGACCCTCGGCAGCGGTCTCGCCGTCGACGACCCGGTGACGATCCTCGACGGCACCGGCGCCGTCGTCGACAGCTACACCCGCACCCTCGCCGTCGCCGACGGCCGCTCCGTCGAGAAGGTCTCGCTCTCCCTCGGCGACGTGCTGGGGAACTGGGCCCAGTCCTCCTGCCCCACCGGCTCCTCGCCGGGACGGCTCAACTGCGTGTCGTCCGCCGGCGTCGGGACCCGCACGCCGCTCGTCATCTCCGAGGTGATGTCGAATCCGCTCGACGAGGACACGGGCGAGTTCATCGAGCTGTACAACCGCGGGCTCGGCCCGGTGGACGCCGAGGGGCTGATTCTCGGCGACGGCGACGCTGTCGACGGGCTGACCGGCTACGCCGGCGGCTCGACCCTCATCCCCGCCGGCGGCTACGCCCTGATCCTCGACGCCGAGTATGCGGGCGAGTACTCCATCCCGCCCGGGACCACGCTGCTCTCCACCCACGACACCACGCTCGGCTCGAGCCTGGCGCTCGACGACCCGCTCCGCCTTTACGAGTCGAACGGGGTCGAGGTGGTCGATTCCTTCCGCTACCCGTTCAATCCGGGCAACGGCCGGAGCGCCGAGCGGGTCGACCTCCGGGCCTTCGACTCCGCCGCCAACTGGGTCGCCTCGACCTGCGCGAGCGGCTCGTCGCCCGGTGCCGACAACTGCGCCGCCGCGGCCGGCGGCCTGCCCAAGCAGCTCCGCATCACCGAGGTGCTGTCCAACCAGGCGGGGGTCGAGACCGGCGGCGCCGGCGAGTTCGTCGAGCTGCTCAACGTCGGCGACCGCGCCGTGGATTTGGCAGGCATGTCTCTCGAGTCCGGGACCGACCTGGCCTCGCCGTCCCGCGACGGCATCGTCGCCTATCACGACGGCGGGACGGTGGTGGTTCCGGGCGCCTTCGCCGTGGTGGTCGATGCGGACTACGACGCCCGTTACACCTTCCCGAACGGAACGGTCGTGGTCACGATCGACGACGCGAACCTCGGGGCGTCGGGGCTGGCCACCACCCACCGGGTGCAGCTCGTGGACGCCGACGGCATCACGCTGCTCGACCGCTTCGCCTTCCCCTCCGACCCGGGCGACGGCGTGTCGCTGCACCGCGTAAGCCTGCGCGTGGTCGATTCCGCCGCCAACTGGGTCGCCAGTCCGTGCGGCGCCAGCCCCGGCGCCATCGATTGCCCGGGGGCGCCCGCCGCGGCGAGCTACGTCTCGTTCTGGCTCGACCGCTACGGCGACGAGTCCGGGATCTACTGGTACCAGGCGATCGGACGGCCGGACTGGCACGACCCGACGTGCGAGCTGAACGTCGTCTGCGACGGCCCGCTCAACAGCCACGACTACCGCGCGAATTTCCCGGCGACCCGCTCGTTCGGCTTCCAGAACCCGTACCGCTCCCACAGCGTGGTCTTCGTCGAACGCTCGAGCCCCACCGACGACTGCGGCGGCATGGCCGGCACCTGCACCGCCGCCCGCTTCGTCGTCGCCCCCGGCGCCCTGGCCACCGTGCCGGCCTCGTCGCGCGGCTGGTACTTCGCCAGGACCGACGGCCCGACGCTCAACGTGCTCGACTGGTTCGGGGGCGACCCCGCCCTCTACTGGTCGATCCCGCCCGACGGAATCCTCGAGCCGTTCTCCGTGGAGGTGACGCCGTGACCCGGCTGCCCCTCGCGCTCGCGCTGATGCTCGCGCCCGTTCTTCCCGGCTGCGGCGACGATGACAACCCGCCGGACGATTCGGGCACCGACGGCGACGTGGACGTCGGCGCGGACGCGGACGCGGACGACGACGCCGATGCGGAGCCGGATGCCGACGCGGAGGACGACGACGGCGGGGACGACGGGGGAGCGGACGTTCCGTTGAGCCCGCTCTACGGCAAGGTCGTGTTCAACGAGGTGCTGATCGACGGCCTGGCCGAGGGCGATCCGAACGGCGACGGCGACGTCGATGCGGTGGAGGACCAGTTCGTGGAACTGGTCAACCTCGACACCGCGCCTGTCGTGCTCGACGGCTGCACGCTGGTCGAGCTGGACCTGGCGAGCCTGGCGCGTCACACCTTCGCCGACTTCACGCTGGCGCCCGGGCACGCGGTGGTGGTCTTCGGCGGCGGCGATGCGCCGGAGGCCACGACGACGGCCAGCTTCTTCAGCGCGAACGCGGCGGACCCCGGGATTCCCTTCGGGCTGCACCTGAGCACCCCGGCGGACGACCTGATGCTCCTCGACGCGTCCGGCCTGGTCGCGGCGCGGTTCTGCTACGGCGGCGCCGGCGATTGTCCGCTCGAGGCGGCATCCGACGAGTCGCTGACGCGCTCGCCCGAGCTCACGGGCGAGTTCGTGCTCCACACCACCGTCGGCGCCGACGGCGCCGCCTTCAGCCCCGGCACGCACGCCGACGGCACGCCGTTCTGAGCTACTACCTCCGGAAATCGTCGCTCGTCGCGGCGATGTTCATGCGGCGG
>CAZMRP010000520.1:0-4308 GCA_964568275.1 uncultured Myxococcales bacterium | reverse complement strand
GGAGCGGAAGGCCGGAACATCCTGCGGATCGTGGTCGAAGGTGGACTACGATGAGGCGAGCCCGCCGTGTTCTTCCCCTCGTACCGCGAGCTCGCCAAGCGTTACGGCGTCTCGCACAGCGTGGTCGCCGACTACGCCAAGAAGCACGACTGCCTGCGCCGCCGCGAGCGCGCCCAGGAACGCCTGCTGGCGAAGACCGAGGAGAAGCTCCTCGAGCTGCGCGCCGAGGCCATCGCGTTCTCGAAGGAGGATGCGGTCGCGACGATCGACAGCTACCTCGCCCACTTCCGCGAGGCGGTCGTTGACGGCCGGGTCCGCGTCGACAACCCCACCGACTTCAACACCATGCTGCGGCTGAAGGAGTTCATCCTCGGCGGCGCCGACTCGCGGCAGGAGGTCCATGCCGCGCTCTCGCTGGAGGACCTCCAGGCCCGACACCGCGAGATGCTCAAGGCCATCGAGGCATCGAACGAGGACGAGCGGGGCAGCGTTCTCGGCGACGCGAACTCGCTGCCCGCCGGTGAACAGCGGGAGGATCAGAACCCCCCGCCTCCCTCTTTCGCGACCGGCCCGGGAAAACAGACCGCCCCGCCGCCGGCCGCCGAGCCCGATCTACCGCCGGACGGCGACGACGAGGCCGCCGTCGCGGCCCACGTTGGCCCGAGTGGCGACGAGGAAGAGCCGTGAAGCCCTGGTGGCCAGCCCCGATCCTCGGCCCGCGTACCGCCGAGAAGAGTCGAAAGCGGCGGTTCGCCGGGGAGCGGGCTCGTGAGAATGCGGAGTTACGGCGCGGAGTTGGCGCGGCCCTCGCGGTGCTCAACCGCCGCTTTCCTCTGCTTTTCGCGGGGGGGTGGGCGGCTCGACGTCATCATGCCTACCTCTGCCCACACCAGGGGGGAGGGTCGGATTTTCGTGCCCGACGACCCCCCGGCTGGGATGCTCGCCGCCCATTCCGGGAAGGCCAGATCCGGCAAACCGAACGGGGTGCCGACCGACAACCGAGCGGGCGGTTCAGCGGGCCGCTGGTCGGTTTCGAGGTGCAAGTAGGTCCCCGGCCCTCAGCAGGGCAGCTCACGGACCGCGCGGACGAGGTCCTCGTCCGAGGGGTGGGCGTAGATGGACGTGGTGAGGATCGACTTGTGCCGGGCGAAGCGCTGGGTGATCCGGATGTCCTTGGTCCGGCGGTAGAGCGTCGAGCACGCGGTGTGCCTCAAGGAGTGGAACGAGAGGTGGCGCTCGAAGCCCGCGCGCTCCTGCCAGACGGCGAAGTTCTCGCGGAGCTGCCGGCTCGACAGCCGCTTGCCCAGGCGGCTCACGAAGAGCGGCGCGTCCGGGGCCAGGCTCTCGCCCTCGCGCTTCTTCCATGCGCGCAGCTTCTCCAGCTTGGCCCGCACGAGGTCGGGGAGCACGACCTCCTGGACCGCCGGCTCGTCGGCGCTGCGCTTGAACACGCGCAAGGTCACCCTGCGCCTGGCGTGGCCCTCATCGTCGAAGACGTCGCCCAGGTCGAGCGCGAGCAGCTCGTGCTCGCGCAGGCCCGTGCCGAGAGCGACGCTGATGATCACGTGGTCCCGGAAGCCGTCGCGGTGCTCGCCGGTGACCTTCAGCAGGAGCTTCTGCTCGAGGTCGGTGAGCGTGCGGGGCGGCTTGGCGATGGCGTCGGCGTACGCGGTCATGGGTTCACCTCCTGGCCGTTCGTCACGCTCCCATTCAGGCGTCGTACCGCCGGAAAGGCAAGGCAACCGGCGCTTCGTTCGGCGGTGACCTCATGACCGGCACCGTCGTGAAGCAGACCGAGACGGACCTCGGCGCGTGGCTCGGCACCGAGTGGGGCTTCGTCGGCGGCCTGTGCCGCTACGACGGCGAGCCCGTCACGCTCGAGGCGTACCAGCTCGCCTTCATGCGGAACCGCTCGCGCTTCCGCTGGGTCACCAAGAGTCGCCAGGTCGGCTACTCGTTCGTCTTCGCGCTCGAGGCGCTCGCCCGCTGCCACCTGCGCGACGGCCACACCGCTGTCTTCGTGTCGTTCAACCAGGAGGACGCGAAGGAGAAGATCCTCATCGCCCGCCAGGTCTTCGAGGAGCTGCCGCTCGCCTACCAGAAGCGACTGGTGGTGGACTCGAAGACGGAGCTGGCCTTCGAGTCGAACGGCTCGGGCCGCCGGCTGTCGCGCATCCTGTCGGTGCCGTCGAAGCCGCCGCGCGGCAAGAAAGGCGACTGCTACCTCGACGAGCTCGCGCACTACGTGAACGACCGCGAGGTCTACACCGGCTCGACCGCGCTCATCCTTCGCTCGCGCGGCCAGCTCACTGGCTGCTCCACCCCGCTCGGCCGGCGCGGCATCTTCTGGGAGATCGCCTGCGAGGAGCTGCGCAAGTACCCGCACCACACCCGGCAGGACGTGCCGTGGTGGCTGTGCTCGTTCTTCTGCACCGACGTGAAGCGCGCGGCGATCGAGGCCCCGGCAATGCCGACCGAGGAGCGCGTGGCCGCGTTCGGCCGCCAGCAGGTGATCGAGCAGCTCGACTCGCTGCCGCTCGACGACTTCCAGCAGGAGTTCGAGGGCCGTTTCGTCGACGAGAGCTACAGCTTCTTCCCCTACGAGCTGATCCTGCCCTGCACCGACGCCGACCTCTCCCTGGCCGACGACTTCTCCGACCTGCCGTTCCCCGAAGGGCGGCTCGTCGCCGGCTTCGACGTGGGCCGCACCCGCGACCGCTCGGAGCTGGCGCTGTTCGAAGATGTCGGCGGGCGGTTCGTCTGCCGCCTGCTTCGCCGCTACGACCAGGTGCCTTTCGCCGAGCAGGAGTCGGACCTGCGCCGCATGCTGGGGTCGCTGCCCGTCGCGCGCCTGTCCATCGACCGGAGCGGCATCGGCATGAACCTCGCCGAGAACCTCACCCGCGACTTCCCGCAGGTGGTGGGCGAGGCCTTCTCGAACGAGTCGAAGGAGCGCTGGGCGACCGACCTCAAGATCTTGCTCCAGCGAAAGGACATCGCGCTCCCGCGCGACCGCGACCTCGTGGCGCAGGTCCACTCGATCAAGCGGCGCGTGCTGCCCTCGGGCAAGGTCAGCTTCGACGCCGAGCGCAGCGCCCGCGGCGGACACGCCGATCGCTTCTGGGCCATCGCGCTCGCCTGCCAGAAGGAGCGCGGCCCGGGGCCGTCGAAGGGCGTGGAGATTGGTGTGCGCGTGTTAGGGTAGACGCGGTGCGTGTCGGTGCGTGTCGGTTCTTGCTAAAAGCAACGCTAAATGTTATATACGCAAAGAACCGTCACAGGCGGCGCGTGACGTTTCTTGGACAAAGTAATCTTTGTGCTGACATTGACGGAGAATTGTAACGAATGCGGGCCCGTGGGTACATCGAAGAGCTGGCCGCGAACGGGCGGCACCACTTCAGGTCCGTCGAGGCCTTCCAGGCAATCGGTGGTAGCCAGGCTGCCGTACGAGCCCAGCTTCGCCGGCTGAAGGATCAGGGGCTCATCGCCGAGCCCGCGCGGAGCTTCCACGTGATCGTGCCGCCCGAGTACCGGCGGCTCCGCTGCCTGCCCCCGGAGCAGTTCGTCCATCAGCTCATGCAGGTCTGGGAGGAGCCCTACTACCTCGGGCTGCTGTCGGCGGCCGAGAGGCACGGAGCAGCGCACCAGCGGCCGCAGGCCTGCCAGGTGATGGTACGGAAGAACCGCGCGGCGCTGTCGTGCGGAGAGGTGCGGGTCGAGTTCATCGCCCGGGGTGACCTGGAGAAGATGCCCGTCGCCACGGTCAACACGCCTCGCGGTGTCCTCCGCTACGCGACCCCGGAGGTGACGGCGCTCGAGCTCGTCGGCTACCCGAAGCACGCCGGCGGCCTGAGCAACGTCGCGACGGTCGTGGCCGAGCTCGCCGAGGGACTCGACGCGGGCAAGTTGCTCGAGGTCGCTCGGCTGTCGCCCATGAGCTGGTCGCAGCGGCTCGGCTACCTTCTCGAACTGGTCAACCGCGAAGACATTGCCAATGCCATCCAGCCCTTCGTCCAGGAGCAGGCGAGGAGCTACACGCCGCTACGACGCGCGGCGGCCATCGCGCCGGCGAAGCGCAGCGCGAAGTGGAAGCTCATCATCAACGCCGAGGTGGAGCCCGAGGCGGTAGGAGAGAACGATGCATGACCTCGGTATGTTGATGACGTTCGCCGGCGGCCTGGCTGGCGCCCTGGTGCTCGGCTTCCTCGCCCACCGGCTGAAGCTGTCCCCCATCATCGGCTACCTGCTGGCAGGGCGGAGCCTGTCAACGAGAATGAGACACCTGCCGGTCGCATTTACTGTAGCGCC
>CAZMRP010000519.1:0-4309 GCA_964568275.1 uncultured Myxococcales bacterium | reverse complement strand
CGCGGTGGACTCCGCCTTCCTGCAATCGGCGGCGCCGAGGGTCGCGCCGAGCGCCGCGACGGCCACCGCCGCCCGCGCCCGACCCGTGGAGGACGGCTCGGGCAGCGGCGACGGCGCGTAGACGTGGTCGATGGCGCCGTGGATGTGGACGCGCACCCGGCGCGTTCCGACCTCGAAGCGGTCCTGGTCGAGGAGCACCACCGGCTTCTGCTCCGGCACCGCGAGCGACCGGCCGTCGCGCCGCACCGTCACCGCGGCCCCGCCGGCCGCGCGATACAGGATCAGCTTGTCGTCCTGGGAGACCCACAGCTCGCAGGCCGCCGCCTCGTCGCTCTTCCACAGCACCGCGCCGGCGCCGTCGACGCGCAGCCCGGGCTCGCGCCCGACCACGGCGACGCAGCGCAGGTAGCGCGGTCGGCCCGCGCCCGGTTCCAGATCCTCGAGACAGATCGCCAACGGCTTCGGCATCGGTTCCTCCCTTGCGGCGCCGGGCCCCGCGGTCCGGCACGAGCGACGATAGTGCTCCCGGCCGCCCGGGCACAACAGCCGGCAAGGCAGACCCGCTCCGGCCGCGGGAGCTTGGCGGGGTGCCGGCACGCTCCGCCGCTTTCTTGACCCGCCGTGCGATTGCCCGTTATCTGGCCCTGCCGAGGCTGGGAGGAGGGTGGGTGGAACGATGCAGATCCGCGACCTGTTGACCTTCAACGCGAACGACGACGTGTGCATCGGCGCCCACAGCGCCGCGGAAGCGCAAGCCGCGCGCGAGGCGCACGACCGCCGGCTGGATACGCCGCCGCTGTCGGCCCGCCGGAGCTGGGGTCCGCCCGAGCCGGACGACGGTCCGCTGCCGCTGGAGGCGGCGATCCTCGCCTTCCTCGCCCGCAGCGCGCCCGACGGCCGGCGCCACGCCGCCTGAGCCGGTCCTTCGCCCGACGTCCCGCGGTGGCGCCGCCGCTGGACCGGATCCGCCCCCACGGTTCGTCGGTGCATCCGGCTCCCCACCGTGCCATGATCGGACCATGTCCGAACTCCTGGTCTCGACCGAATGGCTCGCCGAACGGCGGACCGACCCGCAGGTGGTGGTGGCCGACACCCGCTGGTACCTCCGGGGCAAGCGCGGCATCGACGAGTACCGTGCCGGGCACCTGCCGGGCGCCGTGTTCCTCGACGTCGACACCGACCTCTCCGAGCCGCCCGGCCCGGGACGCCCGGGTCGTCACCCGCTGCCGTCGCACGATCGGTTCGCGGCGGTGCTGGCCCGCATCGGCGTGCGCCACGGCACGCTCGTCGTCGGCTACGACGACGAAGGGGGTGCGCTCGCCGCGCGCCTGTGGTGGCTGCTGCGCCACTTCGGCCTCAACGTCGGCCGGGTGCTCGACGGCGGCCTCGCCGCCTGGAAGGCCGAAGGCCGGCCGCTCGAGACGGCCGACGGCGCGCGCCGCCCGGCCTCGCGGCTGGCGTTGACGGCGCGTCCCGAGCGGGTGGTGGACAAGCGGCGGGTGGTCGAGCTGCTCCGCGAGCCGGGGACGCTGCTGCTCGACGGTCGGCCCGCCGACCGGTTCCGCGGCGAGAACGAGACGGTCGACGCGCGGCCCGGGCACATCCCCGGCGCGCGGAGCGCGTTCGTCGGCGACAACCTCGTCGAGCCGAACGGGCGGTTCCTGCCGCCGGCGGCGCTGGCGGAGCGCTTCGCGGCGCTGGGGGCGAACGAGGCGAAGACGATCGTCTGCTACTGCGGTTCGGGCGTGAAGGCCTGTCACAACGTCCTCGCGCTGACGCTCGCCGGACGCTCCGACGCCCTGCTGTACGAGGGCTCGTGGAGCGAATGGGCGGCGGACAAGGAGCTTCCGGCCGAACCGGGTTGATCGACTCGACGCCCTTGGCTCCTGGCCGCGGGCCGTTGGCGGGTCGATCCATTGGGTCGACGCTGTCGGCCGGTGGCCGGGCGGGACGGTGGGGCGGGCACCCTCGGCTCCTGGGTCAGGTCGGTTCGCGTCGTCCGTCGAACATCGTGTAGGTCACGCACGCGTGGTAGCCGGGAGCGTCGAGGATGCAGTCGGGCGAGTCGGCGCGACGGAGCCGGGCGAGCGTGGCGCGGTCCGCGGCCGGGAGTCCGGGCTCCAGCTCCCCGTAGAGCATCTCGAGGCAGAAGGCGAGCGACTCGCGCAGCGCGGGCGACAGCGGGGCCTGGTGCTCGGCGACGAACGTCCGCGCGCGGCCGTCCACCAGGCCCGCCCGCCGCAGCCAATCCAGCGCCCGCAGGTGGTGCGCGGCCGGCGTTCCGATCCGGCAGTAGTGCGTGTGCTCCGTGAAGGCCAGGCCGAGGCGCGCCTCGAGCTGCGGGTAGCCGGGCAGCAGCAGCTGGCTCGACCAGTACAGGAGCGCGACGGTGCCGCCGGGCCGCACGAGACGCCGGAACCGCTCGAGAACCGTCACGGGGTCGGGGACGACCACGGGCCACAGCGTGTCGGCGCACCAGAGCCAGTCGAACGTGCCGTCGGCGTACGGCGGGTCGAACAGCGACCCTTCGTCGAGGGCGATCCGGTCGGCGAGCTGCGCCTCGGCGATCCGCCGCCGGGCGGTCGCCAGGTTGTCGCGGTTGACGTCGAGGCCGGTCACGCGTCCGCCGGTCGTCTCCGCGAGCCACAGGGCGTGGGTGCCGATCCCGCAGCCCGCATCCAGGCCGTGGCTGTCGGCCGGAAGCCGCAGGGCCGCCATCGCCGCCCGGATCGCGGGTTCGGTCGCCCGGGCGGCCAGCTCCAATTGTTCCGCATACGTTCGCGGGCCCATGACCGCGCCGCTCCGTCTGGTTCCGGGAGTCTACGCGACCACCCCCGCGGATTCCACGCCGCCGGCCGGCAGCCGACAGCCGACACCTTCAACCCGATCGACCTCCCGATCGCGGCCTGGTCGTCGCGCGCTTCGATGCAGCCTTGCGCTTCGGGGACGCGGCCCGCTTCGGTCCGGCGACGGGCTTCCGCGGCCGCGTCTTCCGGGAAGGCGTCTTGAGGAAGTCGCTCATCCTCGTCCACAGCGGCCGGGCGCGCGGGTCGATCATGATCCCGACGTGGGCGCCCTCGATCGGGACGAACTCCTTGTCCGTGGAGCCGACCAGGTCGTTGAGCACGCGGGCCGACTCGAGCGGCACGATCCAGTCGCGGGTCGCCGCCAGGTTGAGCAGCGGGCAGACGATCGCGCGCGGGTCGGCCGGCCGGCCGTGGATCTGCGTGCGGCCGAGACGGAAGCGGTCGGAGTGGAACAGCTCGTCGATGAACTTGCGAAACACCTCGCCGGGGATGTCGACGTTCTCGTTGGCCCAGCGGTCGATCGGCAGGAACAGGCCCATCGTCCGGTCGTCGGCCAGGCCGTCGATGAACATCTTCCACTTGAGCAGCTCGTAGTACGGCTTGAGCGCCATGAAGGTGTAGCGGATCAGCTTGGCCGGCATGTGGCCGCAGGCGTCGACGATGGCGTCGACGGGGAACAGGTCGCGGTCGGTCCACAGCGCGACGACGCCGCCCTCCGCGGCGGTGACCGGCGTGGTCAGCGTCACCAGCCGGTCCACCGTCTCCGGGTGCTGCGCGGCGTAGAGCAGCGCGAGGTTTCCGCCGATGCAGTGCCCGAACAGCGGCACCCGGTCGACCTTGCGCGTGCGCCGGATGTGCTCGACGCAGCCGTGGATGCCGGGGTCGATGTACGAGTCGAGCGTCGTCTCGCGGTCGCCGGGGACGACGGGGCCCCATTCGATGAGGTACGGGTCGAGCCCCTGGTCGAGCAGATGCTCGACGAAGCTGAAGCCGGGGAGCAGGTCGAGGATGTACGGCTTGTTGATCACCGAGTAGACCAGCAGCACGGGCCGGGCGCTCTTCGGCGTCGGGCGCGCCGCGGAGCGATAGCGGTACAGCTCGATGCGCCCCTCGCGGTGCACGAGGTCGCGGGGCGTGAGGCCGACCTTGGTCGTGGTCGGGTCGGCGTAGTACTCGCTGCCGTAGCGCAGTTTCACCGCGGCGGCCTCGAGGAACCGATCGACGCGCCGGCGGTCCTCGTCCGCGGGGGCGCCGGAGAGCACGCGACCGAAGGACTGCGCGAGGCGGCCGAGGTCGGGGACGAACTGCTCGGGGGAGAGCGCGTCGAGGTCGGCCTTGAGCTCCGCGGCGGCGGTCTGCATCAGGCGGGCGAGGCGCTCGGGGTCGACCGGGCCGGTCCGCTCGGCCCGCTCGGCGAGCAGCTCGGGCAGCCGGCCGAAGCGCGCGGCCTCGTCCTCCCAGCGCGTCCGCGCCAGCCGCTCGAGCTGCGAGAAGGCGCCGAC
>CAZMRP010000518.1:0-4309 GCA_964568275.1 uncultured Myxococcales bacterium | reverse complement strand
GTGCGGCGGGCGGGCTCGGTTGCGACGAGGGGTTGAGTCTGGTCGGCGCCGGCGCCGACGCGCCCGACGCGGGCGAGACGGCCGACGTCGTCGCCGAGGGCTCCGCGGACGACGCGGGGCGCGAGGACGCCGGGCCGACCGAGGATGCGACGGTCCCCGAGGACGCCGGCCCCGACGACGCCGAGCCGGACTGGGGCATCGAGGGGGACATCGCGCCCGGCACGTACTACACGCGCTACCTGTCGGAGGCCGAGGGCCGGGCGCTCATCGCCGGCATCATCGACACGGTGACGGGCGCGCCGACCGACCCGTGCGCGCATCCGACGCTGGCGGAGCGGCTGCTGGCCGACCAGCCGTTCGAAGCGCCGGGGGTGGCGGTGAACGTGGACCTGCTCGCTCCCGCGGCGGCGGTGGAGGAGTCGCCGCCCTGCCCGGGCGCGCTGCGTCCGCCGGTCGGGTTCGAGTTCCTGACCGTGGAGGCGGGGGACGACGAGGACGTCTCGGGGCGGCCGGAGGGGCTGACCGACGCCGAGGAACGGTCGCTCGCCGCGCTGGACGCGACGCACGAGGCGCACGTCCGGCCGTTGCCGGCGACCGACTACGCCTTCACGGTGATCGAGTACGACGACGGCTGGATCGACGACTCGGACCGCGACCGGGCCGAGCGGCTGCTCGGGGACACGGTCCGGGAAGTCCTTGACGGGCTGCGTCGGGACGGATGTATCTAGCGGCATGAAGGCGGTCCTGCACGTCACGGGCAACTGCAACCTGCGCTGTCGCTACTGCTACGTCGGCGAGAAGACCAACGCGCGCATGTCGCTCGAGACGGCCCGGGCCGCGGTGGACTTCGCGGCCGGGCAGGCCGACCGGCGGTTCACGATCTCGTTCATGGGCGGCGAACCGCTGCTCGAGTACCAGCTGATCCGGGCGACGGTCGAGCACGCGGAGGCGGTGGCGGCGGAGCGGAAGCTGGCGGTCTCGTTCCGCATGACGACCAACGGGCTGCTGTTCGACGACGAGCGGCTGGCGTTCTGCCGGGCGCACCGGATCCTGTTCGCGCTGTCGCTGGACGGCGACGCCCTCTCGCACGACGCCAACCGGGTCCATGCCGGCGGGCGCGGCTCGCACGAGGCGTTGATGCGGCACCTCGACTCGATCCGCCGGCACGCGCTGGTGCTGATCGTGATCGCCTGCGTCACTCCGCAGACGGCGGACAACCTCGCCGCCGCGATGACGTTCCTGTTCGAGCACGGCATCGACAAGGTGATCCTGGCGCCCGATTTCGGCGGCGAGTGGGATCGGCGGACGCTGCGCGCGCTCGAGCGTGGCTTCCGCAGCGTGGCGGAGTACTACATCGAGCGGCACCGGCGGGGCGACGAGCTGTACTTCTCGCCGTTCGACGAGAAGATCCGCACGCACGCGCTGGGGCCGATCCGGCGCGGCGTGGTCTGCGACATGGGCGCCCGCTCGTTCTCGGTGGCGCCCTCCGGCGAGCTGTACCCCTGCGTGCAATTCGTCAAGCCCGAGACCGACCTGCGGTTCCGCATCGGCGACGTCCGCACCGGCTTCGAGTCCGACAAGCGCTGGGCGCTGGTGGAGTTGAACCGCAAGCCGCGGCCCAAGTGCGAGGGTTGCGACCTCGACGGCCGCTGCTCGAACTGGTGCGGCTGCGTCAACCACCGCACCACCGGCGACGTGCTCGAGGTGCCGCCGTTCCTGTGCGAGTACGAGCGGATGGTGATGCCGATCGCCGACCACGTGGGCAACGTGCTCCACGCCGAGCAGAACGAGGTCTTCCGCCGCAAGTTCTACCAGGACCGGCTGGAAGGGCACTGAGCGCCGGCGGGACCACTGAACCGTCGTGCGGTGGTGCGATTTCGCTCCGGGAATTTGCCCCCGATCGCGCACGAGCCTACCCTCGGTTCCGTGCGTGCCGTCGTACGATCCCTGGGCCTGCTCCGCCGGACGGCGCGGACGCAGCTGGCGTTCCTGTTCGCGGGCGCCTTCGCCGGGCTGGTGGCGGTGGGGGCGTTCCGGCCCGAGGGGCGGCTGCTGGCCTGGCCGAGCCTGGCGGCGCTCGGGTTGTGGGGCGTGCTGTTCACCCGGGCGGCGTGGCTGCGCTTCCGCGAGGAGCGCGACGTGGCGGACACGGCGCCGGCGGCTTCCGAGCGCACGCTGCGGTTCCTGCTCCTGCCGCGGCTGCGCCTGGACCTCGAGATCGGCGCGCTGCTGCTGGTGCTGACGCTGGCGCTGATCGAGTTCACCGGCGGGGCCCGCTCGCCGCTGCACCCCACGCTCTACGTGCTGGTGGCGTTCTTCGTCTCGTTCTACCCGCGGCTGCTCGGGCTGGCGCTGACCCTGGCGGCCGCGGCGCTCGACGCCGTGCTGGTGCTGGTGCGCTTCGGGCCGGACCGCGACCTGCTGCTGGTGCACGGCGTGTTCATCGGCTTCTTCGCGGCGCTCAACCTGGTGTTCACCCACACCGAGATCTTCCGGCTGCGGCACCGGGGCGAGATGCGGCTGCGCCACGCGTTGGAGCGGGTGCGGGAGGCGGCGCGCGACTTCCGGCTGACCGAGGCGCCGGCGCCGACGCCGTCGATGGTGCCGCCGTCCGCCGCCTCGTGCCCGCCCGCGGAGCGCGAGTCGGTGTTGTCGGGCGGGGACCGCCGGACCCGCGACCCGTTGTCGGGCACGGTGGCGGCGGTGCACCAGATCCAGGAGACGCTGTTCGACACGCTGGAGCTGCTGCGGCAGAGCCTGTCGCTCGAGACCTGCGTGGTGCTGGCCGTGGACCGCGAGCGCGCGACGCTGAAGATCGCCGAGATCGCCACCGAGGCGGCCGAGATCGACTGCGGGCCGTTCGGCGCGGGGGACGGCGTGGCCGGGGCGGCGATGCGCGCCGGCGCCCCGCTGACGATGGGAAACCTGCGGCCCGACTACCGCGGGCTGCCGTACCACCGCGGGCCGCTGCACGTGCGGTCGTTCATCGCCGTCCCGTTCCGCGACGGCGAGGAGTGGCGCGGCGTGCTGGTCGCCGACCGGCGCGACCCCGACCCCTTCTCCGACCGCGAGCGCGGGATCCTGGTGCGGGCGGCCGAGCGCGTGGCGCGGACGATCCAGAACGAGCGGGCGTTCCTGCAGCTCGAGCGGACCAAGCGCGAGCAGGGGCAGCTGCTCACCGCCTCCGAGCGGCTCTCCGGCGCGATTCGCGAAGACGACGTGGTCGACGCCGCGCTCGACGCGGCCCGCGGCCTGGCGGCCATCGACTTCGGCGCCGTGGTGGCCTACGACGAGCGGTCGAAGCGCTTCCTGGTGCTGCGGGCGGACGGCGAGCGGGCCGCGGAGCTGGGGCGGCTGTCGTTCGAGGACAACCAGTCGCTGGTGGCCATCGCCGCCCGGACGCGACACTACCTGCCGTACCGCGGGGACTTCGACGATGCCAACCAGGCGGTCTTCGAACGGAAGGGCGAGCTGCGCGGGATGAACTCGCTGCTCGTGCTCCCGCTGGTGGTCCAGGAGAAGGCCACCGGCGCGCTGGTGGTGGCGACGCGGCGCCGCGGGGCGTTCCGCGACGACGTGCGGCCGCTGCTCCAGGTGCTGGCCAACCAGCTCGCCACCAGCCTGCTCAACGCGCGGATGGTCCGGCGGCTCGCCGAGATGGCCACCACCGACGGGCTGACCGGCCTGTCGAACCGCCGGACCTTCGACGCCGAGCTGGACCGCCACGTCAAGTCCGCCGAGCGCTACCGCAAGCCGCTGTCGCTGGTGATGTGCGACATCGACTTCTTCAAGAAGGTCAACGACACCCACGGGCACCAGGTGGGCGACGTGGTGCTCAAGGGGTTCGCCCAGGTGCTGTTGGCCTGCAAGCGCGACCTCGACGTCGTCGCCCGGCTGGGCGGCGAGGAGTTCGCAATCCTGTGCGAGAACACCGACACGGTCGGCGCGAAGCTGCTGGCCGAGCGGGTGCGCAAGGAGGTGGCGCAGCGGCCGTTCGCGGCCGAGGCCGGCGCGTTCCACGTCACCTGCTCGCTGGGCGTGGCGACCTTCCCGCTGCACACCCAGAGCCGCGACGACCTGGTCCGCATCGCCGACGAGGCGCTCTACCGCGCCAAGCACTCGGGCCGCAACCGCACCGTCACGGCCTGACGGGGAACGTCCGCCGGCCCGGCGGGGTCGCGGGATGCTCCGGCGGTGCTACCGATCGACGCCGAACTGCGGTACAAGCGCGGCATGAGCGACGAGCCGATCGCCCGACCGCCGGTCGCCGCGCCGCCCCCCGACGGCGCGGCCGAGCCGTCGCCCGGCG
>CAZMRP010000517.1:0-4330 GCA_964568275.1 uncultured Myxococcales bacterium | reverse complement strand
GCGGCGGGTTGGGTCGTGTGGCAGAGGGAGAGATCGCCGTTGTGGTCGCGGGTACCGAGGAGCGGGTAGAGGAAGTGGAAGGCGCCGGCGACGTTGAGTCGCGGGCGGCGTTCGCGGATCAGGCGGGTTTCGAGCAGGCAGGCGTCGAGGTGCGAGGGGCAGGTGGTCACGGCGATGCGGTTTGCCTCGCGGACGATGGCGCGCAGTTTGGCGTGGCGTTTGCGGCGGCCGGCGTTGCGGTACTGGGCGAGGCGTCGGCGGAGGTGTTTGGCCTTGCCGACGTAGATGAGTTCTCCGGACTCGTCGAACACCTGGTAGACGCCGGGCGCGGCGGGGACGTCGGCGAGGCAACCGGGAGCGAGGAGTCGATCGAAGGTGCGGCGGCGGGTTGGCTTCCCGGGTGCCGGCGGCCTTGCGGGGGTCGACGGGCCGGTGGGGTTGGGAGTGCGAGGCATCGGGGTGTTTGTAGCCGAGTGGTCGGGGAGGGGCCAACTTCCGGCACGGAGTGGACGGGCTAGCGGTCGGGTGGTGGTGTGGTCGAGCGGTAGAGGGCGTCGGCCATGCGTTCGACGAGGCCGAGGACGCCGTTGGTTCCGAGGAAGGGGCGTTCGAGGAGGGCGTGGTATTCGTAGGACGGGAAGCCGAGTTCGACGTGTGAGGGGTAGCGGGGGTGGGGGCCGGCGGTATTGATCTGGTCGCGCCAGGCGCGGCTGCCGACGAGCAGTTCGGCGGCGTCGAGGAGGCGTCGGGCGTCGGGGGCATCGGCGGACGGTTCGTGGAGCGTGGTGAGTCCTGGGCGTCCGCCGCCGTGGCCGGCGCGGGCGGTGACGACGGCGCCGGTGAGGGTCATGCCGCAGTCGTCGGCGAGGTCGCAGAAGCCGTCGAGCAGGTAGGGGTCGCCGATGAAGGCGACGCGGCGGTGGAGGAAGAGGTGGGGGAGGATCCACTGCAGGCGGGGGATGACGCGAGCGAGTTCGGCGGAGAGGAAGGATTCGGCCTGTTTGGCGCGGTGGGCGGCGGCGCCGACCTGGCGGAGGAAGGCGGCGGTCTTGGGGAGTCCGAAGGGGAGTTCGGCCTCGACGAGGCGGGCGCCGGTGGAGCGGGCGAGGGAGCGGGCGGCGCGGCGGCCGTAGGGGAGGGAGATCAGGTATTCGGCGCGACCGGCGCGTTGCAGGTCGGCGACGGGTTGGCCGCCGAGCCAGACGGAGACGAGTTCGAGGTCGACGGCGGCGAGCATGCGGCGGAGTTCGGCGAGGTTGGCGAGGTGGTCGGCCTCGTTGCGGTCCATCAGGTAGCCGATGACGGCGGCGGTGCGGCGGCGTTTGGGGCCGGGGTGGAAGTCGAGGCCGCGGGCGAGGGTGTCGAGCAGGGCGGCGTAGCCGTCGAGCCAGTCGCCGAGCATGGAGCCCGGTCGGAGTTCGAGGGTTGGTTTATGGAGGCGGTGTCGGTTGTCGCGGATGATGCGGGCGTAGTCCATGCCGGTGATGGAGCACATGGGGAGTGCGGTGGCGAGGAGCAGGCGGGAGTCGGGGAGGGCGTCGAGGGTGGCGAGCAGGTCGGCGACGATGCGGTCGTGTTCCTGGACGACGCCGCGGGAGCAGACGTTGGTGAAGGCGACGCGGTGGTGTCCGTCGATCTGGAGCAGGGTCGAGCGGGTATCGTGGCGGCCGTGGATGAAGTGGGCTTTGTAGAGGGTGCAATCGGGTCCGTCGACGAGGGCCCAGGCATCGGGGATGGCGTTGACGCCGAGGTAGGCGCCGAGGAGCCAGGGGAAGTTGAGGGGGTCGCGGAACGGTTCGAGGCCGGTCATGGGCGTGCTCCGGGCGGGGTGGGTGGAGAGGGTTTTGGGGTCCGAGCGACGTAGGGGGCGTAGCGGCGCCAGAACGGCCAGCGGCAGAGTTGGTCGAGGCGTTGGAGGGTCCGGAGGGCGCCCGGGGCGCCGGGTTCGAAGGACGACAGGGCGAAGCGGGCCTTGCCGGCGCGGGCGAGTCGATCGTCGAAGGTGTATTCGGAGTAGACGGCGTGGAAGGGGCCGTCGGCGAGCAGTCGTTCGAGTTCGGCCGGGGTGCGGAAGCGTTGGAGCGAGGACGGGGCGCGTCCGGATTCGTCGAAGCAGAGGACGTCGACGGCGAAGCCGAGTTCGTGGAGGACGGGGAGGACGGGGACGCCCCACATCCGGGCGGGTTCGGCGAGTCGAGCGGCCTGGGATTCATCGACGACGAAGGCGAGGCGGTGGTGGGCGGCGGCGTGGCGGCCGGCGTTCCACTGTTTGCGGAGCGGGGTGGTGGCGTGGCGGAAGGCGGCGCGGGCGTGGTGGCGGTCGACGCCGCAGGCGTCGGTGACGGCTTGGAGCCAGCGGCGGGTGGCCTCCCAGCCCCAGGGGCCTGGGAGGCGCAGGGTCTTGAGCGGCAGGGTATCGAAGGTGGTGCGGTAGGTCTCCTCGTAGTCGGCGTTGGGGTGGAGGATCTGGGCGGCGGCGGCGAGGTAGCCGCGGGCCTGGTGTGGGTTGAACGCGGGCATGACGCAGGCGTGAACCTCGACGCCGGCGGTGGCCAGCAGTTCGATCAGCTCGTCGAGGGCGGGGCCGAGGGGGAAGCCGACGAGGTTGACGGCATGGGGGCGGGGTCGGTTGCGGGCGGAGCGGGAGCGGAGGGCGCGGTTGAGGAAGTCGCGGGCCAGGTCGACGTACTGGTTGCCGGACGGGTTGGAGTAGTAGACGGGGACGTGGAGTCGTTGGGCGAAGCGGCGGGCGACGGCGGGGGCGTCGTCGCCGATCACGGTGGGGACGCAGGTCCCGTTGATCTGCACGGCCGTGAGGTCGGGCCGGGCCTTGACGGCGGCGTGGAGGGCGGCCTCGAGGCGCGCGGTGCCGCCCTGGACCACGTCGAGCGCGCGCAGGTTGGTGACGAGCGAGGTGGGTTCGGGCATGGGCGAGCGGTTCTTGCGGGGGGGGAGGCGGGAGGTGGTCGGGTTTCCGGCGGGCCGGGTGGGTCGGGGTTGGTTCCAGGGGAAGTCGAAGAACGACGGGTGTCCGCCGAAGAAGCTGGTGGTAGCGAAGGAGCACTCGAGGTCCTGGTGCCAGATCTGGAGCACGGGGGCTTGGAGTTGCAGGTTGGTGCGGGCGTTGCGGTAGGTTTCGAAGTCGCAGAAGAACTGTCGCCACTGGTGGGCGGCGCCCCACTGTTCGGCGTTGGGGCGTTGGGAGCCGTCGGGGCGGTCGACGCGCCAGGAGCGGGAGGCGAGGGCGTTGCGGAGTCGGCGAGCGGCGTCGTGGTCGGGCGGAGGGGCGGCTGGTGGCGGGGTGGGGAGGGGGGAGTTGGTTGGTGGCCGGACCGGGGTTCGGGCCGGGGGTTTCGGGGAGTCGGCGGCGGCGGGGAGGGCGTGTTCGTCGAACCCGACGCGGAACAGCTCGTGGAACCGTTGGTCGGAGAGGGGGGTGGGGACGGCGGCGTCCTGCGGCCGGAAGCGCAGCAATCGATGGGCGAGGGTGGCGACGCGGCGGGCGAAGGTCGACTTGGGGAAGCGTTCGACGACGGTGAGGCGTTGACGTTCGGCTTCGCGGACGAGGGGGTCGTGATGGGCGAAGGCGAGCATGCGGGTGCCGAGGAGTCGGGCGAAGCGTTCGAGTTCGGCGCGGTCGGCGTTGGGGTTGCGGAGGTTGGCGACGAGGCCGGCGAGGCCGACGCCGTTGGAGGCGTAGGAGCGGACGGCGCGGGCGATGTTGTTGGCGGCGTAGAGGGCGAGGGACTCTTCGGAGACGAGGATGCAGACCTTATCGGCGAGGCCGAGGCGCAGGGGGGCGGCGAAGCCGCCGCAGACGACGTCGCCGAGGACGTCGAACAGGACGACGTCGTAGTGTCGTCGTTCGAGCAGGCGGGTTTCCTCGAGGACTTCGATCATGCGTGAGATGCCGCGGCCGGCGCAGCCGGTGCCGGGTTCGGGGCCGCCGGCTTCGATGCAATCGACGCCGAGGTGTCCGCGGGCGACGAGAGTGGCGGCGGCATCGTCGCCGGCGTCGAGGAACATGCCGCGTTCGACGACGGTGGGGATGGGTCGGCCGTCGGTGAGGAGCACGGTGCTGTCGTGTTTCGGGTCGCAGCCGACGAGGAGCACCTTGAGGCCTTGGCGGGCGTAGGCGGCGCTGAGGTTGGCGGCGAAGGTCGACTTGCCGATGCCGCCTTTGCCGAAGATCGCGAGTTTCTCCATCGAGGTCCCCTGGTGGCCGACCGATGCGGCCGTGGGTGGAGCTTAGCGCGGGGGGGTGCGGCGGCGGTAGGGGGGGAGGGGAGGGGGGCAGTCGGGCGCGAGGGCGGGGGAAGGGGGCGGAGGG
>CAZMRP010000516.1:0-4355 GCA_964568275.1 uncultured Myxococcales bacterium | reverse complement strand
ATCGAAGCCACCGCCGCCGAGCTCGATGCCCTGGCGCGCCGCCTGTGGCCGGGCCGCCGTTTCCCGCCGTCGCGGTCGGGCACGGCGCGGATCGAGCTGGCCCACCGGGCGGGCGAGGCGTCGCTGCGCGTGGCGGGCGAGCTGCCGGTGCCGCAGCTCGAGCTGGAGGCGGCCGGACATCGCGTGACCGCCGGCCCCGAGCGGGCACCGTTCGAGCTGCGGGTCGGGCCGCTGGCGGACGGGCGCTGCGGGTTGGCGGGCAAGGTCGAGCTGGCCGCGGCGCGGTACGAAGGACCGGACGGAGGGGGCGTGCTGTCGGACGTGGCCCTGCAACTGGAGCCCGAGACGCGCGTCGTCCTCGGGCTGGACGGCACGCGGATCTCCGCCGCCGTCACCGGGCGCTTCGCCGAGCCGGTGCGGCTGTTGGCCGACCCGGCGCTGATGGTCGTCGAGCCGGAGCTGCGGGCCGACCTGACCTACCGGCGCGAGGGCGAAGGCCGCGTGGGCCTCGACGGGAGCTATCGCGTGCGCGGCGTGTATCAGCCCGCGGACGCCGGGCTGCCCGCGACGCCGGTGGAGCTGGCCGGCGCCTTCGACCCCGGCACCTGGGTCGGCTGGTCCTCGCGCGAGGCGGCGCTGCGCGGCCGGGTGCTGGTGGACGGGCTGCGCGTCGAGCGGCCGAAGCTGCCGCTGGTGATGCTCGGCCCGCCGGGCATCGAGCTGGCGCTCGACGTGCGGCCGGGCGACGGGGACGGCCGGTGGGTCGCCGTCGGCGAGATCGGCGTGCGCGGACTGACGATCGACTCGCCGAAGGTCGCCCGCGAGCCGGTGTTCGGGATCGCCTTCGACGTCTCCGGGACCTTCGCGCTCGACCTCCCCGAACGCCAGGCGACGCTCGAGCAGGGTCGGGCGCGGCTCGGCGAGGTGGAGATGGCGTTGAGCGTGGTGGCGGCGGTGCGCGACCCGCCGGCCTTCCGCGTGGCGCTCGCCGGTTCGCGCACGCGCTGCCAGGACCTGCTGGAGGCGCTGCCGTTGCCGCTGCGCGGCGACCTGCCCGGGCTGGAGTTCTCCGGCAGCGCCGACTTCCACGTGGCGTTCGACGTGGACTTCGCCGACCTGTCGGACACGGTGTTCGACCTCCAGGCCACCAGCCGCTGCCGCGTCACCGCCGCGGACGGCTCGATCCAGATGGACCGGCTGCGCGGCACGTTCCGCCACGAGATCGTGCTGCCCGACGGCCGGATCGAGACCGTGCTCGGCGGCCCCGGCTCGGAGGACTGGGTCCCGCTCGCCGAGATCTCCCGCTACATGGTGTCGGCGGTGATCACGACCGAGGACGTGCGGTTCTTCCGGCACTCCGGCGTGTCGATCCAGGATCTGCGCACCGCCATCGTGCGCGACCTCCGCGCCGGCCGCTTCGTCTACGGCGGCTCGACGATCGACATGCAGGTGGTCAAGAACGTGTTTCTCGACCGCGAGAAGACCGTGGCTCGCAAGCTCCAGGAGCTGGTGCTCACCTGGTGGATGAACCAGGCGCTGACCAAGAACCAGATCCTCGAGCTGTACCTCAACGTGATCGAGTACGGCCCCGGCATCTACGGCATCGGGCCGGCGGCCCGGCACTTCTTCGGCCGCTCCCCCGCCGACCTCTCGCCGCTCGAGGCGCTCTACCTGGCCAAGCTGCTGCCCGACCCGGTCGCCCGCTACCGGATGTACGAGCGGGATGCGGTGCCGACGAGCTGGCGCGCGCGGCTCGACCGGATCCTCGGGCTGATGCGGACCCGCGGCGAGCTGACCGAGGAGGAGTACCAGGCCGCGATTCACGACCGGCTCGACTTCTGGTACCCGGGCGAGCCGTGGCCGGAACCGCGCTACGGCGGCGCCCCGCCGTCCGCCGAGGAACCCCCCGTGGCGTGGCCGGAGGACGACCCGTTCCCCTGGCCGGAGGAGCCCGAGGTTCCCGAGGAACTCGGTGGGGGATATCCCGCCGACCCGTTCCTGTGATAGCCTCCCGTTACCGGAGGCGACCAACGTGGCAAGACGGAAGACGCTCAAGTCGGTCGGCGAACCGAAGAAACCCAAGTCCGCGGAACCCAAGCAGAGCGGCGGCAACGGCAACGGCAACGGCGGCAGCCATGCCGCGCCCGCGCCGTCGACCACCCCCGAGTCCGGCGTGATGCCGGACGACCTCGACGGTCTGCGCCGGGCGCTGCTGGAGGTCGAATCCCGCCGGGCGGAGCTCGACTCGCTCAACGAACGGCTGCGCAGCGAGGTGCAGCGGTTGCGGGTGGAGGTGGCCGAACTGCGGGCGCAGGTCGACCTGGTCGCCTCGGCCGACCCGGTCAGCGGCGCCGTCAACCGCCGCGCGTTCCTCGACGCCTTCCGCCGCGAGTGGCAGCGCTCGCGCAGCTACGGCCGGTCGTTGTCGGTGATCATGGCCGACATCGACCAGTTCAAGGCGATCAACGACGGCTACGGCACCGAGGTCGGCGACCGGATCCTGCGGCTGGTGGCCCAGTCGTTCCGCAAGACGGCCCGCGTCAGCGACGTGATCGGCCGCTACGGCGGCGACTCGTTCGCCATCGTGCTCCCCGAGGCCGACCTGCAGGCCGCGCGGCGCGTCGCCGAGCGCCTGCGCAAGGGGCTGGAGAATGCGGTGTTCGACCACAAGAACCGGCCGATCCTGGTGACCTCCAGTTTCGGCGTGGCCTGCTCCGAGGAGGGCGATCCCGAGCCCGAAGCTCTGCTGCTGCGCGCCGACGACTGCCTGTACCAGGCCAAACGCGGCGGCCGGAACCTCGTCGTCGACGAGGAATCGTAGCCGCTTGCGGCGCCTGGCGCTCGCGCTGGCCGCCGCGGCCCTCGCCTGCCCGCCGCCGCCCGTCGAGGTCCCCCCGCCATCGATCACGGTCCGTCCGGCCGGCGCCGCGACCGCCTGGTTCCCGGACGGCTTCGACGCCGACCTCGCCCTGTCGCTCGTCGCCTTCCTCGACCAGCGCTTCCGCGAGCCCGGCAACGCCCCCTATCGCGAGTCGCTCGACGAACTCGAGGCGCGGCTGCGGCGGGCCGGCTTCGGGGAGCGGCCCGGGCTGGTGCTCGAGCGGTGGACGCTGGCGGAGTCGGCTCCGACCTGGGAGCCGCTGGCCGCGACCCTGGAAGTCGTCGTTCCCGCTCCGGAGCCGCTGCTGTCGTTCGTCTCCGGGGCCGACCGCGACCGGACGATGCTGCTGATCGGCTCGCCCGGCACCAGCGGGCCGCTGGAAGCGGAGCTGCAGGAGGAGGGGCAGGGCGAGCCGAAGGGCCGGGCGCTGCTGGCGCGGGGGGTGCCCGAGGAGTCGTACGCCCGGCTGGCGCGCGGCAACCCGGCGTTCGTGCTGTTCCGGGCCGACGCCCGCTGGGAAGGCCCGGTGTCCCGCGACGACGCCGTCCCGTTCGCCGCCGTGCCGACCCTCGAGCACGGTCCGCCCGCCCTCCGCCTGTCGCGCCGGGCCGAGGCGCGCCTGAGGGAGCTGCGGGACAAGGGCGGCCCCGTCGTCCTGCGGCTCGAGGCGGCGGCGCGGCTGGACCGCGCCCCGGTCGAGATGCTCCACGCGGAGGTGCGCGGGGGCGACCTGCCCGGACTCGCTTTCGCCGCGCACCTGGACGAGCCGGGGGCCGAGGACAACGCCTCGGGCGTCGCCGTCGCCGCGGGTCTGGCCGAGTTGCTGGGCAACGGGCTGCGCCGCGGTCGCGACGTCCCGCCCCCCAACCGCTCGCTGCACTTCCTGTTCGGGCCCGAGCTGGACCACGTCGACGCGGCGGCGCGGCGGTTGGCCGGCGGCCTCGGCTGGGCCGTGGCGCTGGACCAGGTCGGGCGGCCACCCGGGCCCGGACGCTACGGAGAGCCGACCCGGGCCCTGGTGGAACGCGCTCCCGACCCGTCGCTGCGCTGGCGCGCCGACGGCGGCCCCGGCTCGGGGTGGCTCGGCGACGACGGGGAAGCCGGCGGCTCCTGGGCCGGCAACCCGGCCAGCTTCCTCGCCGACGTGCTCGTGGCGCTGCTCCGCGGCGGCACCGGCGACGACTGGGTCTCGCACCCCTTCGAGGGCGGCGCGGACCACGTGCCGTTCCTGGCGTACGGCGTGCCGAGCGCGCTGGTCTGGAAGTTCCCCGACCCGACCTACCACACCAGCCTCGACCGGCTGGGCCCCGGCGTGGTCGATGCGGGCGAGCTCGGGCGCGTGGGACAGGCGCTGCTGGCGCTGCTGCGCTCTCTGGCCTGGGAGGACGGCGCCGCCGTGGCCGACGCGGCCGCGGCCGTCGCGCGCGGACGGCTCGAGTTGCTGGCCGGCGAGCCCGCCGGAGCCTGCGCCTGG
>CAZMRP010000515.1:0-4359 GCA_964568275.1 uncultured Myxococcales bacterium | reverse complement strand
TCAGCGCGTCGGTCCGCTCCAGCCGCGCGCGGTCCTCCCAGCGCAGCGCGCCGTAGAGGTGCAGGCTCGCGCGCCGCAGCATCAGCGTCAGGTCGTCCGCGGAGGCCGCGAGCACCGGGCGCTCGAGCGCGTCGAACGTGCGCTCCGCCGTGCTGGCGAACAGCGCCGACGAGATCGCCATCGCGGCCGGCTCGGCCGCGTCCGGGAACCGCTCCCGCAGGTCCTGGGCGCCGTCGGCCACCACGGCCAGCGCCGCCTGCAGCTCGGCGCCCGACGGCCCGTCGTCCTGCCCCGGTTCCCGCGGCGCTTCCGCCACCTGCAGCGCGGCGTCGACCACCAGCAGGACGGCCAGCGCCCGCGGCTCGTTGAACTCCCGGTAGGCGACGGCGGCCTCGCGCAGCGACCGCAGCGGCTCGAGCAGCACCTCGAGGATGCGCGAGGGGTCCTGCATCGCCTGCGGCAGCACCAGGTAGAACAGCGCCATGGCGCGGCAGGTCACCAGCAGCTCCCAGTACGTCTCGGTGCGGTGCTCCGGACCGGCGCCTTCCAGCAGCGGCAAGGCGCCGGTGATGTCGAGCGATTGCTGGAGCGCGATGCGGGCGAGGCCGGTGGCCGGCCGTGCGTCCTCCGGCAGCTCGCGGAGCAGCTCCTCGAACAGCGTGCGCGCCTCGTCCGAACGGCCCACGACGTCGAGCGCGTCGGCCAGGGCCAGCCGCTCGTCCGGGTCGTCGGCCTCGCCGGCCGCGGCGATGCGGACCGAGGCCTCGGCGTAGCGGTCCAGGTCCCGGGGCCGGTCCGGACAGTCGGGACCGCAGCGGGCGTCGGCCTCTTCGGCGGCGCGCCGCCCGTCCTCGGTGTGTCCCGCGCGCCAGGCGGCCTGAGCCAGGCCGTAGCGGGCCTTGATGTCGTCGGGGGCCTGCCGGACCAGCTCCCGGCGCAGCGCCAGGCATTCCTCGAACTCGCCGGCGTCGCGCGCCGAGTCCGACAGGTTCCCCAGGGCGCGGGTCGTCACCGCCGCGTCGTCGGTGCCGCCGCAGACCAGCGGCAGGGCGACGTGCCGGTGCAGCACGCGCGACCGCTCGGGCAGGATGCGCAGCAGCTGCATCACCGCCGCCAGCACCTCGGCGGGCGCGCCCTCCTGCGCCAGCAGCTGGACCGCCAGGCCGCCGAGCTGCTGCAGGAAGCCGGACGAGAAGAACGCCGGCAGCCGCAGCCCGTCGTACAGCTCCTCGAGCAGCGGGGCCAGCTCGGCCGGCGCCTCGACGGCGTCGTCGGGCCACTGCCGCTCCAGCAGGTACGCCGCCTCGAGCAGCTCGACGTACTGGGCGGCGATCCCGGCGAAGCCCAGCGAGCCGGAGAGCGCCGGGTCCTCCAGCGCGCGGAAGCTCGCCAGGGCCGACTCGGCCCGCGCCCGCGCCTCGGCGACGCCGGCCGCCGGACGGATGAACCCCTCGAGCCAGACCCGGACCTCCGCAGGGACCGCCTCGACCAGCCGCACGGGCCGTTCGGTCGGATGCGCCCCGGCGCAGAGCTCGGCCAGGGTCGGCTCCGCGCCCGGGACCTGCGGTCCCGGCCGCGGCCCGCAGGCGCTCGCCAGCGCCGCCAGGCAAACCACCACCATCCAGCGCAGCATTGTTCGTCCCTCCCGGGCGCCCACCGCGCCCCTTCGATCACCAGCGCGTCGAGCTCCTTGGTCGTCGTGTCGAGCCGCGCGTAGGGGTCGCGCAGCGCGGGTTGCCTTTCCGGCCGCCGGCCCGTCGTCACGCTCATGGATGTCGGCGCCCGCGGTCATTCGGATGACCGCGGAATGTAGCACGTTCGCCGGACTGCGGCGGCGCGATCCGCCGGGCCGGCTTGCCCGGTCTCGGCTTGACAACCCTCCGTCGGCCCGTATCATCAGCCTCGGATCGAGAGGCCATCGATGGAACCTCGGGGGAGCGGGTTCTTGGACCCTGTGGATGACCGGGAGGGAAGTCCTTCCCCCCCCTGCGCGAAGCATGCCACGCGTCGTTTCGCGGCGTTGTGAAGCCGTGGTCCGAGGATCCCGTCGAGGCGGCGAGGATCGGCGTCACAGGCCACAGTCGTCCCCGTTCGACGGCGCGGGGTCCTCCGTCGTGCTGCGAGGTCGCAGGGCACAGGGCTGGACACCGGAAACTGGGGAGGGCTCCGGACGATCGGAACGACTCGTTCGGTGGCCGGACGCGAGGCCCGCCTCGAAGACGTCGGGCCGAGGTCGGGAGGAAACGATGGCTGGGAGAATGACGCTTCTTTGCGCGCTGCTGGCCGGCGCGCTGGTGCTGGGTGAGGGGATGCCGGCGCGGGCGCAGACGGCGGAAGCCGCGACGGTGCCGGAGATCCACGACGACGCCTTCTACGCCTCCGAGGAGGGGATCTGCTGGTCCACGCCGGAGGGGGACGGCATCCTGTCCGTCGGAGGTTCGTACTACGAGGACATCCGGGTGCCCTGCTGGGCCAGCCGGGACTACCAATGCAAGGGGAACATGGTGATCAACGTCGGTGATCTCTGGTCGGGGAAGACCGGGAGCACCACCGAGCTGCACCCGGACGCCTACTACGAAAGCGGCGAATGCGGATACGGCACGTACGCAGGGTACATCCCGTCATCCGACAGTGGGCTCTACGTGTACATCGGCGACGCCTTGGCGATGGTGACGGGCAACGCAAACAGCTACGGAGTCGGTGCGGAGCTCGACGTCTACGAGTTCACCAGCGCGGATTGCAGCACCGGCTACACGGGTGACCACTGGCACGACCCCACGGTCTCCGATGAAGCCTACGGCGGCTACTGGCAGTGCTGCTGGGTCGATCCGGAGTACTCCGACGCATATCGCCCCATGGCCGGCTACGGCATCGGCTACTGCGCCTCGGGGGACACCGACCCGGGTGGGAGCAACTCCCATGCGATTTGTCAAATGCCGGACGTGTGGATCCCCCGGAGGAGCCTGGGTTCCGTCTATCGTTCCTACCTGTACCGCATCTACACGAAGGTCTGCCAGAACGCCGCGTGCACCTCCGGTTGCTCCTCGTTGAGCTACCAGAGCGGCTGCTTCCAGGTCTACTGGCAGTAGGGCCTCGAGGAGAAGTGGCGTATGCGGGTTCTCGTGTGGTGCATCGTCCCGGTCGTCGGGGGCCTGGTTGGCGCCTGCTACATGTCGCATCCGCCGTTCGGGGACGTCGCAGACGACGGGGACGGCGCGGACGCGGCGGTCGCCGACGCCGACACGGCGGTTCCCGACGGTCGCTACTCCATGCACGATGCGTGGGACGCCATTCGGTGTGTCGACGCCGAGTGTCCAGATGGGACGGTGCTGATTCCCTGCGGGCCTTTCGTCCAGGGCAGCCGGGTCGGGGAAGGGGTCGCGCCGGCCGAGGAACCGGCCCGCGTCACCTGGCTGTCGAGTTACTGCATCGACCGGACCGAGGTGACGGTCGCGCAGTACTTCGCGTGCGTCGCCGCGGGCCGGTGCTCCGGCATCGATCTCGCGTGCAATCCCGACGTGACCGCGGACACTCCGGTTCGATGCGTGTCCAGCGACCAGGCCAAAGCCTACTGCGACTGGGTGAACCCTCGAATGGAGCTCCCAACCGCCGCGCGGTGGGAGAAGGCGGCGAGAGGCGGTTGCGAGCTCGTGGCGCCGGAGGATTGCGGGCCGGAAGACGAACGGCGGTATCCGTGGGGGCATGACGCGCCGACCTGCGAGCGCGCCAACTTCGCCGGCTGCCACGGCGACGTCGAGCCGGTCGGCCGACACCCTGCGGGGGCCAGTCCGTATGGCGTGCTCGACATGGCCGGCAACGTGGCGGAACGCGTCATCTACGACGATCTGTTCGAGCTTCCGGATCGAACCTACTGTCAGTGCCGGCCGTGGGACCCCGTAGCGCCTTGCATAGAGCCCACTTGCGGCGGTGGTGACACGATTCGCGGCGGACACTTCGAGTCGCCGGCCGGTGGCCTGACCGTCGCGGACCGTGGACCGCGGCTGGGTCCGTGGGGCTTCGAGCCTCCGCCCGAACCCCGGGAGCACTTCGGTTTCCGCTGCCACCAGTGGCTCCGGTAGGCACCCTCTGCCCGGGCGCTCACGGCGCCCCTTCGATCACCAGGGCGTCGAGCTCCTTGGTCGTCGTGTCGAGCCGCGCGTAGGGGTCGCGCAGTGCGGTCTGCCACAGGAACACCAGGCTGCCGCCGGCGACGGTGCGGGCCAGCCCCAGCGCGCGGTACAACTCGTCGGCTACCGGCAGCTCGCAGCGCCCCGCCGCGTCGCAGCCGAGGACCGCGCGGGCCAGGTGGTACCGCGCGGGGGCGGAGCCGGCGAGCAGCCGGGCCAGCGGCGACCCCGG
>CAZMRP010000514.1:0-4360 GCA_964568275.1 uncultured Myxococcales bacterium | reverse complement strand
GCGTCCTCGTCGCCCAGGCAGCGCAGCGCCTGCGCGGCGGCCATGGCGGTCCGGGGCGCCACCTCGCGCGCCTCGAACAGGATCCGGTACGCCTTCCGCTCCAGCGGGTCCTCGAGCAGCGTGCGGCGGGCCAGCGCCAGCGCCTCGCGGGTGTTGCCCCCCTGCGCCTCCAGCTCGGCCAGCCGCAGTCGCGCGGCGCGGTTGTCCGGGTCGAGCCGCACGGCGCGCTCCTGGGCCGCGACGGCGCCCGGGAGGTCGTGCAGGTGCAGCGCGCGCACCTTGGCCAGCTCGAGCAGCAACGGGGTGTGCGAGCGCTCGAGCCCGTCCCCGGCCTGCGCCAGCCGCCGCTCGAGCAGCTCGGCGATCTCCGGCCAGCGTTCGCGGTCGGACCACAGCCGGATCAGGCGGGTCACGGCGCGCAGCGAGTCGCGCTCGTCGGCGGCGGCCGCCTGGAGCACCGCCACCGCTTCCGGCTCGTCGTCGTAGCCCTCGAGCAGCAGCTCGGCCAGCAGCAGCCGGTAGTCGGTGCGGGAGGAGGCGAGGTCCTCGCGGGCGACGAGCTGTTCGAGGATCTCGCGCGCCTCGCGCCACCGCCGCTCGCGCCGCAGGTGGACCACGAGCCGTTCGAGCACCGCGGGGGCCCGCGGGAACTTCGCGCGGGCCTGCTCGAGGATCTCGCGCGCGGCGGCGCCGTCCTGCAGCCGATCCTCGAGCAGCACCGAGAGGTGCACGGCGGCCTGGGCCGCGCTGGTCTCGTCGGCGTCCACGGCGAGGAGCTGGCGATAGATCGTGGTCGCCTCGTTGAGCTGGTCCGACTCGGCGTACAGGTCGCCGAGGTCGGCCAGGGCGGGGGCGTGGTGGGGGCTGAGGCGCAGCAGGCGGTTGAGCGTGGAGATCGCGGCCTGGCGGTCCTCGAGCCGGTCGCGTTGCAGCGCGGCCAGCATGTACAGCACCTCGACCGCCTCCGGCCGATCGCCCCGCTCGTCGGCGATCGCCTTGAGCTGTTCGACCAGCCGGTCCCACTCGCCGCGCGCGCCGTAGATCCGCAGCAGCGCGGCCATCGCGTCCGCGGAGCCCGGGGAGACGCGCAGCGCCTGGCCCAGCATCTCCCGCGCGCGGTCCCAGGCCTCCGGACCCGCCCGTTCCGCGACCTGCTCGGCGGCGTGGACGAGGTACGCGCAGCGGGCGTTGCGGTCGCGCGACGCCTCGGCGAGCCGCTGGAGGTGTTCGGGGCCGATCCTGCCGCCGGTCGCCTCGACCAGCGAGGTCCACAGGCTGACCGCCGGGAGCGAGCCCGGGTCCAGCTCGACCGCCTGCCCCGCGCGCGCGACGGCCTCGACCATCCGGCCGGTGCGTCCCAGCCAGTCGGCCAGGCGGTACAGCGCGGCGGAGCGCACGGCGGGGTCGGCGTTGTCCGGCGGCAGTTGCGCCTCGAGCGCCGCGACGAGGGCCGGGCCGTCGGCGTCGGCGAGGGCGGGGCCTTCGCGCAGCAGCGCCAGCTCGCCGTCCTTGGGCGCGCGTCCGCGCAGCTCGTCGAGCAGCCGTGCCCGTTCGACGGCGGGGATCCCGGCCCGTTCCGCCTCGATCAGCCGTTCGCGCAGGTAGCCCAGCCGCACGGCGCCCGCGGGCAGCAGCCGGGCGAGGTGGTCGAGGGTTCCGGCCAGCGCCTCCCAGCTCGAGGAGGCGGCCTGCACGGAGGCCAGGGCGCGCAGGGCGGAGACGTCGTCGGGCTTCCGTTCGAGCGCCCGGCGCAGGCATTCCGCGGCGCGGGGCAGGTTGCCGACCTTGTCGCTCCACAGGAAGCCCAGCTCGGCCCACGCGCGGTACGACTCGTCGGGGTCGGTCAGGCTCGCGGCCCGTTCGGTCCGCAGCTCGGTGAGCTGTTCCCAGGCGCCGCGTTCGGCGAGCAGCCGGGCGCGGGCGGCGCGGGCGACGTTGAGCGACGGGTCCAGCTCGAGGGCCTGGGTGAAGGCGTCGAGGGCCATTTCGGTCTTGCCGAGCGGGTCGTCCCAGATCTCGCCGATGCGGGCGAGGACGGCGGCGCGGCGTCGCGGGTCGCGGCTCGCCGCCGCCTCGGCCTCGAGCACCTCGATCACGCCTTCCAGGTCCTGCCGCGCGTGGTGCAGGCGCAGCAGCGCCTGGAGCGCGGGGGCGCAGGCGGGGTCGGCGAGGAACGCATCGTGGTAGGCCTGCCGGGCGCGTTCGGGGTCGTTCAGCCGCTCTTCGCAGATGCCGCCGATGCGGCAGAGCGTGGTGGCGCGCATCGCGGCGCTGTCGATCTGGTCCAGCTCGCGGCGGTAGAGCGCGATCAGCTCTTCCCAGCGTCCCTCGCGGTGCAGCATCCGGCCGGCGGCCTGGAGCACCGGGAGCAGGGTCGGGCGCAGCGAGAGCGCGCCTTCGTAGAGCCTGAGGGCGCGCGTGCTGTCCTTCAGCTCGCGTTCGGCCAGCTCGCCGGCGCGGAGCAGCAGCGCCGCCGCGGACTCCTCGTTGCGGTCCCGTTCGGCGAGCCGCTGGAGCAGCACGAGCAGCTGTTCCCAGTCCTTGCGCTCCTCGTGGATCCGCAGCAACGCCGCGCTGGCCGACGCGTGCTGCGGCTCCAGCTCGAGGATCGCCTCGTAGGTCGCCACGGCGGCCTCGACGTTGCCGACCACGTTCTCCAGCGTCGCCGCGCGCCGCTCGAGGTACCCGACCTTGAGGGTCGGTTCGGAGGTGTTGTCGGCCAGCCGCTGGTACAGCTCGGCCAGGTCGCGGGCCATGCCGATGCGGCGGTAGAGCAGCTCGAGCGCGCGGAGCGCGGGGGGGAAGCCGGGGCGGACGGCGAGCGCCTCCTCGTAGTGCACGACGGCGTCCTCGGGCTTGTCGAGCTGTCGTTCGGAGACCTCGGCGGCGCGGCACAAGGCCATCGCCTTGCGGTCGGGCTGTTCCTGCGCCTGCGCCTCGGCCAAGTGCATCCCGCACAGATCCTGCCAGCGGTTGTTGCGGACGAGGATCTCGCCCAGCGCCTGGAGGATCGGGGAGGAGAGCGGGTCGAGCGCGAGGGCGACGCGCAGGGCGAGGATCGCCTCTTCGGGGCGGTTGAGGCGTTCGTGGAGCATCAGGCCCAGGCGGTGGAGCAGCAGCAGTTTCTCGCGCGGGTCGGCGGACAGGCCGGCCAAGGCGCGAGCCGTGATCGCGGCCTCCTCCCAGTTGCCCGCCGCCTCGTACAGCGCCAGCAGCTCGCGCAGGGCGATCGGACGGTCGGGCTGGATGGTGCGGATCTCCTCCAGGGCGGTGCGGGCGCGGGCGGGGTCCTGGAGGTGGTCGAGCGCCACGCGGGCGGCCTCGTAGAGCAGGTCGGCGCGGGATTCGTTCTCGACGCGCGCCGCGTCCTCGGCCAGCAGCTCGACCAGCTCGCGCCAGCGGCCGTTGAGGCGGTAGACGCGGCGGAGCCCCTCGCGGGCGTCGCCGTCGTTCGCGTCGGCCTCGAGCATCCGGCGGTACCAGACCTCGGCCTCGTCGGGCCGCTTGAACGCGGTCTCCTCGAGCCGCGCCAGCTCGAGGCGGATCGCGCGGCGGGGCTCGGGCGACGCGGAGTGCTCCTCCTCGTCGCGCAGGGCGTCGCGCAGCGCGGTCCAGTCGTGGGCGCGGCGCGCGGCGGCGGCGAGGGCGCGCAGGGCCATCCCGTCGTCGGGGTCGAGGGCGTGGGCCTGGACCAGCTCGGTGCGGGCTTCCTCGGAGCGGCCGAGGTGGTGTTCGAGCAGCAGGGCGCGTTCGCGGCGCAGCGCGGCCAGCGACTTCGCGTCGCGGGTTTCGGTGATCTCCCGGTCGAGCAGCTCGAGGGCGAGACTGTAGGCGCGGCGTTCGAGGGCCTGGCGGCGGAGGGCGCGCAGGGCGGGGACGTGGCCGGGGAAGGTCGAGAGCGCCTCGCGGAAGTGAGCCTCGGCCTGGCGGGTGTCGCCCAGATGCTCTTCGAACAGGCGACCGATTTCGTACAGCAGGGCGGCGCGGCCGTGCGGTTCGCGGTCGTCGGTGGCTTCTTCGCGGTAGCGTTTGATGATCGCGTAGACGGCGGAGGGGGTGCCGTCGGCGTACCACGGGTGGCGTGGTGTCGCGGCGTTGGACGGGTTCTCGGGCGACCGCTCGGCGTCAGGCATTGCATCCCTCCGAATTCCCGCACGCTAACGCGGTTCCAAGGTCCTCCGCAACCCACCAAGCCCCCTCAACGTAGTCGTGGTCGTGGTCGTGGTCGTGGTCGCGGACTCGAAGATCGCCCCCCCCCAACGGCGTCGTAGTCGTCGGCGCCGTCATTGTCGCGGAGTCGAACACCGACCACCCACCCCGCACCAGAGCTCTCTGCCTCCATGTTGCGCTCGGAAAAGAA
>CAZMRP010000513.1:0-4365 GCA_964568275.1 uncultured Myxococcales bacterium | reverse complement strand
CGTAGCCGGGCACCGCGTCCGGCGCGCGCGAGGGGCCGGCCGGGTCGGGCGCCGGGGGCCTTCGGCTTCGGCATGCGCCCGATTGTGCCGGGCCGCCGGTGTGGATCGCAAGGGCCGTCACGGGTCGGCTGCGGGCGGGGCGGCCGAGGCGCCGCTTGACGCCCGGCGGCCGGGCGAGTAGGTTCCCGCGTCGTTTCGCGGCCCGTCGGGGGTTCGCGAGTGGATCCCGGGCGCGGCCCGGCGGAGGGTACGAACGTGGCGCATCACAAGCAGGCGGAGAAGCGGAACCGCCAGGGTCAGCGGCGGGCGCTGCGCAACAAGTCGGTTCGGTCCGGCGTGCGCACCGCGATCAAGAAGCTGCAGCTGGCGCTGGACACGGCGAAGCCGGAAGAGGTCAAGGGGTTGCTCCAGGACGCGATCCGCAAGCTGGACAAGGCCCACGGCAAGGGCGTCCTCACGCGGCGGGCCTCGTCGCGGCGGGTTTCGCAGGTCACCCGCGCCGCCAACGCGGCGGCCAAGGCGAAGCGCTAGCCTCCCGGGTCAGGCCGACGGACGGCGCCGGGGCAGGCGTCCGGTCGGTGCCCCGGCGATCTCCAGCACCAGCGCCTCCAGCACGCGCTCTCCCCGGCGCTTGGACGACTTCAGCGCGAGGTCGGTCCGGTGCAGCGCCTCGAGCGCCCGGACCAGGTCGCGCATCGTGAAGCGCTCCGCCTGGGCCCGGATCTTGTCCCGCACGAACGGGTGGAGGTTCCCGAGCCGGGGCGAGTCGGTGCGATCGTACTTGATGTCGATCAGCTGCCGGATCTGCCGTCCGAACAGGCCGAGCACCTTCAGCGGCGCCTCGCCCTGGTCCACCAGTCGCTGCACCAGCTCGAAGGCCCGGGCCGTGTCCCGCGCGCCGATGGCGTCCACCAGCTCGAACACCGAGTGCTGCCGCGACGGGGCCACGACCGCCTGCACGTCCTCCACCGTCGCCGGTTTCCCCCCCTCGACGTAGAGCGCCAGCTTGGACACGCCGTCGTGGATCGCGGACAGGTCGTCGCCGCAGGCGTCGAGCAGGGCGGAGACGGCGTCCCCCGGGAGCTCGACGCCGAGGGCCCGGCCGTGGTTGCGGATGAACGGCGGCAGCTCGCGGGGCGTGACCTTCTCGGCCCGCAGCACCACGCCCACCTCGGCGATCTTGCGGGCCAGCCGGGTCCGCGCGTCGAAGGTCGGGGCGGTCAGCGCCAGGATCGTCGTCGGCGACGGCTGCTCGAGGTACGCCACCAAGGCGTCGATCGACTCCTGGCGGGCGGCCAGTCCCTGCGCCTCGCGGACCACCAGCAGCCGGCGCGGCACCAGCATCGGGATCTCGCGGGCCGCGGCGGCGATGCGCGAGCCGTTGTCCTCGTCGCCGTGGAACGTCTCGCTGGCGAACGTCCCGTGCTTGTCGGCCTCCACGGCGTCCCGCAGCGCCGCCACCACCGCCTCGATCATGAACGACTGCGGCCCGCAGAGCAGGTAGGCCGGGGACACGCGGCCCTGCTTGATCCGGTCGACGACCTCGGCGTACTCCACGAGGCGGACGCTAGCGGGTCGGGCCGTGCGGGGCAAGCGGCGACGACCCGCTCGGTCCCCTGGCCTCTATCCTCGATCCCCCGGCTTGCGGTAGGCTCCGCGCCCGGAGGCGCTCCGGTGACGCGCGAGGAGTTCCACAAGGTCCTCAGGTACGCCGTCGAGACCAAGGCCAGCGACGTGCACCTCAAGGTGGGCACGCCGCCCAGCTTCCGCATCGACGGCGTGCTGCGCTCGTTGCAGATGCCGCCGCTCAAGCCCGACGACACCCTGGCGCTCGCACGGATCGTGCTCGACCGCGCCCACGCCAGCCTCGACCCCGACGTCCTCAACGACGCCGATCTGGCCTACGCCCTGCCCGGGGTGGGCCGGTTCCGCGTCAACATCTTCCGCCAGCGGGGGTCGTTGTCGATGATCATGCGCACGATCTCCGACAAGCCGCCGACGTTCGAGGACCTCGGCCTGCCGCCCATCGTGCGCAAGATCGCCGACTACGAGCGGGGCCTGGTGCTGGTCACCGGCGCGACCGGGACCGGCAAGACGTCGACGCTGGCGGCGATGGTGCACCACATCAACCAGACGCAACCGGTCCACGTGGTCACGATCGAGGACCCGATCGAGTACCTGCACGCGAACATCAAGGCCTCGCTGTCCCAGCGCGAGGTGGGCTCCGACACCGCCGGCTTCGCGGTGGCGCTGCGCGCCGCGCTGCGCCAGGACCCCGACGTGATCCTGGTCGGCGAAATCCGCGATCACGAGACCGCCGACATCGCGCTCAAGTCGGCCGAGACCGGCCACCTCGTGCTGTCGACCGTCCATACCCCGGACGCGCCCAAGACGATCGATCGGCTGCTGGCCCTGTTCCCCCCGGAGGAACAGCTGCTCGTCCGGCAGCGGCTGGCCGACAACCTGCGGGCGACGATCTCCCAGCGCCTGCTGCCGCGCGCCGACGGCAAGGGTCGTGTGGCGGCCTTGGAGATCATGGTCGTCACGGGCACGGTCCGTGAATGGCTGCTCGAGATGACCAAGGCCCAGACGGTGGTCGACATCATCGAGCAGAGCCGCGACCAGTACGGCATGCAGACCTTCGACCAGTGCCTGCGCGACCTGCTGCGCGCCGGCCTGATCACCCTCGACGACGCCAAGGCGGCGGCGACCAGCCCGGCGGACTTCGTCCGCGCGCTGCACTTCGAATGATGCGGGCTCGTTGGCGTCTCGCGCTCCGCGCCGGGCTCCCGGCGGCCGTGCTGTGGCCGTTGTGCTCGTCCGCCGCTTGCGAGCGCCCCGGCGGGGGCGACGCCCGGTCGCCCGGCCCGGCCGCCGCCGACGCCGTTCCGGCGGCCGCGCTCCCGACGGGCGAGGTCGTCCTCCGGCCGCTCGGCCGCCCCGAGGTCCGGGTGCGCGTCGAGTTCGCACTCACCGAGGAGACGCGGCAGCAGGGGCTGATGTTCCGTCGCGAGCTGGCGCCGGACGCCGGGATGCTGTTCGTCTTTCCGCCGCCCGCGCGGCGGCAGAGCTTCTGGATGCGGAATACCTACGTTCCTCTGGACATGATCTTCATCGACGACGCGCTGCGGGTGGTCGGGGTGGTGGAGCGGGCCGAGCCGCTGACCGATACGCCGCGCGCCGTGCGGGGCGACAGTCGCTACGTGCTCGAAGTCAACGCCGGGTTCGCCCGCGCCTGCGGCCTCGGCCCCGGGGCGCGGATCGAGATCCTCGGGCTCGACGGGGCGCCGGAATCGGCGGCTCCGTGACCCGGTCGGCGACCGCGCCGGCCGGACGGGAGGTGGTCATGCGAGGGTGCTCCACGGGTTGCTGGATCGGCATCGCCGCGCTGACGCTGGTCGCCGGGGCGTGCAAGAAGTCGTCCGCCCCGCCCGAACGGACGGCGGACGAGCCGGAGGAGGCGGACGCCGGTGCCGCCGCGAAGCGGCCCGCGGGCCAGACGGTGGCCGTCGCCGACGGGACGATCTACAACATCCTCGAGCCGACGCACGACGCTTCGCTGCTCGAACCGCCCAAGGACCTCTCCCCGGTGCGGGCCGAGTTCGCCTGTCCGGGCCGGGAGCAGTTCGAGCCGACCGCGCCGGATCCCCAGCCGTCCTTCTCGATGGACGACCTGCGACGCCTGTTCCCCGACCTGCAGGACGAGCAGATCCCGGTGGAGTTCAACACCGAGTCCGGCAAGTTCGAGTGCGAGGTCTGGCCGCGCGTCGCCCCGCAGGCGGCCGCCCAGTTCCTCGGCCTGGCCACCGGCGCCCGGCCGTGGTGGCATCCGTGCCGCCACGAGTGGGTCGTCGGCGAACCGTACTACGACGGGTCGACGTTCTACACCGTGCAACCGGCGCTCAAGATCGAGTCCGGGTGCCTGTACCGCGGCTGCGAAGCGGCGGCGGGTTTCGAGGCGGCGCTCGGCGAGCCGGGCGCCCCGTTCGACAAGCCGGGCCTGCTGGTGCTGCCGCGCCGCGGTCCGGCCGGCACGTTCGCGATCCTGGACTGCGCCTGGAAGGTCCCCGAGCCGACCAAGCTGACGGAAGGCACGTGCGAGTTCAGTGCCGAGGCCCGTGGGCTGTCGCAGGACTGGGTCGCCTTCGGCGTCTGCGCGCACAGCGGCATCGGCCACGCCGTCTACCGCCTCGCCCGGCTGCTGCGGGATCGTCAGGCCGACCCGCACGCGATCCACTGGCTTCGGCCGTTCAGCCCGGCCCGGGAGTACTACCGCTATCGGCCCGAGTCGCCCGCCGCGGACGGCGGGGCGCCCGCACCCGCGGATCCGAACACGGCGGCGCCGCCGCCGGCCGAGCCGCCGCC
>CAZMRP010000512.1:0-4378 GCA_964568275.1 uncultured Myxococcales bacterium | reverse complement strand
GCTCGCGATCTCGGTGGACGCCCGCGGCACGATCTACCTCGACGGCCGCCCGATCGAGGAACCGCAGCTCGCCGCCCGCCTGCGCGAGATCCGGGCCGACCAGCCCGACGTCCGCGCGGTGATCGCCGCCGACGGCGGCGTCGAGTACCGCCGCGTGATGCGGCTGATGGACCTCTGCCGGAAGCAGGGCATCTCGCGGCTGGCCTTCAACATCAAGGCCGACGACAAGCCGTTGCCCGCCACCGCCGGAGCGTCGCCGTGAACCGCAACCTCGTCGTCGGCCTCGCGATCGCGCTGCTGCTCCACGGCGCCGCCGCCATCGCGCTCTCGCACGCCAAGGCCGGCCGCGAGAAGGAGAACGTCTCCGAGGTCGAGGTCGCCGTCGAGGAGGACGAGCCGCCGCCCCCGCCTCCTCCTCCGCCTCCTCCTCCGCCGCCCGAACCCGAGAAGGTCGAGGCGGAACCCGAGGTGGAGCCCGAGGCGGCGCCCGAGCCGGAGCCCGAGCCTGCGCCGGAGCCGGAGAAGCCTGCGCCGGAGCCGGAGAAGCCTGCGCCGGAGCCGGAGAAGCCTGCGCCGCCGCCCCCCGAGCCGATCGACTTCGGCGACATCTCCGACAGCACCTTCGCCGCCGAATCCGACTGGGAGATCACCAACGTCGCCGACAACCCCGACGGCCAGAGCGGCGTGATCGTCGTCGGCGCCGAGAACGTTACCGCGCCCGAGACGCCTCCCCCTCCTCCGCCCCCGCCGCCCGTGGCCGTCCGCACGCCCCAGGGCTCGGGCGGCGAGGGCACCGGCGGCACCGGCACCGGCACCGGTACTCGCGCCCCCGCCTTCCGCCCCGCCGAGGACGTCTCGCGGCCGCCCGAGGTGGCCGACGAGGTGCGGGCGAGCTATCCGGAGGAGGCGCGGCGCGAGGGGATCCAGGGGGCGGTGCGGCTGCTGGTGCTGATCCGCAAGGACGGCTCGGTCTACCGCGTCCGGGTGCTCGAGGACCCCGGCTACGGCCTCGGCGAGGCCGCCCGCCGGGCGCTGGAGCGCTTCCGCTTCCGCCCCGCCCTCGACCCCGACGGCGAGGCGGTCGACTACCAGATCTACTACACCTACCGCTTCGTGCTCGATTCGTAGGCGCGCCGCCGGGACTCCGTTCCGTGCGCGTTCGCGCCGTGCGCGGCCCAGGCCATCGGCTGCTCCGCGGACGCTTCCGGCGACGGCTCCGCCACGACGAGCCGTTGCGCGGCCTCGGCACGCGGGCCTCCGCACGACGGGCCGCTTGGTGCTGGATTCGCGGCCGCGCATCTGGTACCCCGTGCGGTGCATGCGCACTCCGACCGCGCGCGCGGTGTGGCTCCTCGGCGTCACGACGCTGCTGTCGACGTCGACGCCCGCGCGCGCCCAGGTCGCCCCGGCCCCCGGGGAGACGTCCACCACGGCGCAGGATGCTCCGACCGGGGATGCGCCGCCCAGCGGGGAGGCGCCGGCCGTCGACACGTCGCCCGCCGGCGAGGCTCCGGTCGCCGCCGCCCAACCGCCCCGCCTCGTGCGTGCCGCGGAGGCGACCTACCCGCCGGAGGCGCTCGCCGGGGGCCTCACCGCCACCGTCCCCTGCCGCGTGACGCTCGACGCCGAAGGCCGGGTGCTCGACGTGGAGGTGCTCGAGGCGCAGGGGCACGGCTTCGACGAGGCGGCCGTCGAGGCGATCCGCCGCTCGACCTTCGAGCCGGCCTATCGCGGCGCGGTGCCGATCCCGGCGCGGTTCGTCTACCGCCACGTGTTCCGGCTGCCCGCGGCCGGGACGGAGGGCCCCGATCCCGGCGTGGGGCCCGAGCCCGTGGACGGGTCGGGCGGAGCGCCGGGCCCCGGCCCGGGCCCCGGCGAGCTGCCGCCGGCCGAGGAGTTCGGCGAGCCGATCGTCACGCTCGAGGGCGACGTGCTCGACGTCGACGACGTGTCGATCGAGGAGGCCGCGGTGTCCGTCGCCGGCGGCACGCTGGTCGAGCCGGTGGTGGCGGTGGCCGACGCGCGCGGGCACTTCTCGGTCACCGACCTGCCGCCGGGCCGCTACCGGCTGCGCGTCTCGGCGCCGGGGTTCGCGACCTTCGAGGTCGAGGAGGAGATCGTCCCCGGGCAGGTGACGGTGGTGCGCTATCGGCTGGAGCAGGAGCGGCTGCCGACGGCCTTCGAGACGGTGATCCGGGCGCAGCGGCCGCCGCGCGAGGTGACGCGCCGCACGATCGAGACCCGCGAGATGGCGCTGGCCCCCGGCACGGCCGGCGACGCGCTGAGCGCGATCCAGAACATGCCCGGCATCGCCCGGCCGATCTTCGGCAGCGGGATGGTGGTGATCCGCGGCTCCAACCCCGGCAACACCCTGTACTACCTCGACGGCGTCAGCATCCCGCTGGTCTACCACTTCGGCGCCTTCCGCTCGGCGGTCAACGGCGACCTGCTGGAGCGGATCGACTACTACCCGGGCAACTACTCGGTGCGCCACGCCGGCGCGCTGGGCGGGGTGATCGACGTCTCGCCGCGGATGCCCAACCGCGAGGAGTGGACCGGCTACGTCGACCTCAACGTCGTGGACGGCGGGGCGCTCGTCGAGGGGCCGCTGGCCGCGAACGCGTCGATCGCCGGCTCCGTCCGCCGCTCGTGGATCGACGCCACGCTGCCGGCGATCCTGCCGCTGTTCGTCGACGAGGAAGACCTGTCGATCACCGCCGCGCCGGTCTACTGGGACTACCAGCTGCTGGCGGACTGGGAGCCGGGCGACGACGACCGGCTGCGCTTCTTCCTCTACGGCTCGGACGACTCGATTGCCTTCCTGTTCGGCGAGCCGGTGCAGGGCGACCCCACGATCCAGGGCGCCGCGGTGATGGGCCTCGGCTTCCACCGGCTGCAGACCGAGTGGAACCGGCGGATTTCGCCCGACGCCGAGAACCGGATGCTGCTGGCCCTCGGGTTCAACATCATCCACTTCGAGATGGGCGACCTGTTCGACGTGACCTATCACATGGCGCCGGTCCAGCTCCGCGAGGAGTTCACCTTCCGCTGGTCCGAGGCGCTGCAGATCACGCTGGGGGTCGACAGCGCGATGGAGTGGTACCGCGCCCGCGCGCGCCTCCCCGACGTGTTCGGCATGGGCTCCACCGGCGGCCCGCCGCTGTGCGGCCACGAGAAGCTCGAGGTCGACAGCTCGGGCTGGAACTTCTGGCCCGGCTTCTTCCTCGAGACCGAGCTGCGGCCCGTGGACGGGCTGCGGCTGATCCCCGGCATCCGCTTCGACATCGACACCGACGGCAAACGGACGGCGATCGAGCCGCGGCTCAACGTGCGCTACCAGCTCCTCGAGGGCACCACGCTCAAGGGCGGCCTCGGCCTGTACTCCCAGGGCTCCTCGCCGCAGGAGTCGAGCGACGACACGGGGAACCCGGACCTCACGCTCCAGCGCGCCTACCAGTACGGCCTCGGCGTCGAGCAGGACCTCACCGACAACATCAACCTCTCGGTCGACCTGTTCTACAAGCACCTGGACCAGCTGATCCGGCAGAGCGACGACGAGGTCGTGCGCGACGGCCGGCTGGTGGCCGAGAACTTCGACAACGACTCCTACGGCCGGGTCTACGGGGCGGAGATCCTGGCGCGCTACGAGCCCGACGACTGGTTCTTCGGCTGGATCGCCCTGACCCTCCTGCGCTCGGAGCGGCGGGACGCGGGCGGGCCGTGGAAGCCCTCCGAGTTCGACCAGCGGCTCAACCTGACGCTCCTGGGCTCGGTCGATCTCGGCAAGGGCTGGAACATCGGCCTGCGCTTCCGCGTCGCCCAGGGCTACCCCTATACCCCGGTCGTCGGGTCGATCTACGACGCCGACTGCGACCAGTACCTGCCGCTCGAGGGGGCCTCCAACTCCGAGCGGCTGCCCTGGTTCCACCAGCTCGACCTGCGGGTCGACAAGACCTTCGACTGGGACGTGTTCAAGCTGTCGGTGTACCTCGACGTCCAGAACGTCTACTTCCACTACAACGTGGAGGCCGTGGGCTACAACCACGACTACACGCGGCGCACCGACGTCAACGGCCTGCCGATCCTCCCGGCGCTGGGGCTCAAGGGCTCGTTCTAGCGCCGCTCAGTTGTCGCGGTCCTGCACGGTCCGCAGCCGCTGCACCTGCGCGACGACCTCGGCTACGTGCGCGTCGACCGGGTACCGGAGGACCAGCAGCTCCAGCTCCTTCAGCGCCTCGTCGTGGCGTCCGAGCCGCGCCAGCGCCTCGGCCCGGGTCGCGCGCAGCTTCTTCGCCGGCTCCTCCTCGCCGGGCTGCAGGTCGGCCAGCGCCTCGTCGACGACCGGCAGGGCGTCTGCGGGGCGGCCGACGTCCGACAG
>CAZMRP010000511.1:0-4382 GCA_964568275.1 uncultured Myxococcales bacterium | reverse complement strand
ACGCCGGGCAAGGTAGTGGATCACCCCCGCGGTTGCAATGCAGGTCCCGGGCTGCTACGACCGGTCGCCGCGGGAGGTAGCGTTGTTCGCCTACGTCATCGAGTGGGGGTGGTTGAAGATCGGGTCCTACGGGGTGATGATGGCCCTGGGGTTCCTCGCCGCCTGGTACCTGTTCCGCTCCGAGCTGCGTCGCAAGGGTCTCGACACCGAGCTGGCCTCGCGGATCACCTTCAACGCCGCGATCTGGGGCGTGATCGGCGGACGGCTGCTGTCGATCCTCGAGGAGCCGTCGCACCTGACGGACAACCCGATCAAGACCCTGCTGCTCGAGGGCGGGCTGACCTGGTACGGCGGGCTGGCGGCCGGGGCGGCGGCCACCGTCTACACGATCTGGAAGGCCAAGGCGCCGTACCTGCGGGTGATCGACGCGATGAGCCCGGCCGCGATGGTCGGCTACTCCTTCGGCCGCGGCGGCTGCTTCTTCTCCGGCGACGGCTGCTACGGCATCGCCACCGACCTCCCCTGGGGCATGCAGTTCCCCAAGCTGGTGGAGACCCCCGGGTTCCACTGCATGCAGCAGGGTGCCATCGCCCAGTGGCCGCCGGTCGACCCATCGACCTGCACCGACCTGTCCGACCTGTCGACCTGCCTGCGCTACCCGGCCGACGTGCACGTGCACCCGACGCCGCTGTACGAGATCCTCGCGGGGCTGGCGTTGTTCGGGCTGATGTGGGCGCTGCGCAAGCGGATCCACCGCACCGGCGTGATGCTCGGTCTGTTCCTGGTCCTGCAGGCCATCCCGCGAGTGCTGGTCGAGTTCATCCGGCTCAACCCGCGCTACGGCGGGCTGTCGCTCTCCCAGTGGGTGTCGATCGCGATGCTGTTCCTGGGCGTCTGGCTGTTCTGGCGGGCGCGGAACCTGCCGCCGGAGACCGCCCCGGCCGACGCGGCGGCGCCGGAACCGAAGAGCCGGCGACGCCGGCATCGCAAGTAGCGCAGTAGCGCCGCCCTACGGCAGCTCGGGCATCGTGCGCGCCTGCTCGGGCGACACGATCTCGCCCGCCGGCACCACCTGTTCGATCACCGCCAGCGCCCGGCGCGCGTTGGTCTCCTCCGGCTGGCCCGGCACGTAGGGCAGCACCCACCGGAAGTAGGTCGCGGCCTGCGGCAGCATCCGCTGTCCGCGGAGCAGGTCGGCGAGCCGGTAGACCGCCTCCCAGTACCAGCGCACGGTGAACAGCTCTCCCGTCCGCTGCTGCAGGCGCCGCTGCTCGTCCTCGAGTTGCACGCCGGTCCGGATCGCCCGGCGATAGACCGTCGCCGCGCCGTCCGGGTCGGACTCCTCGAGCAGCTTGCCCAGCGTCGTGCAGACCAGACCGACCTCGGCGAGCTCCATGTCGCCCGCCTGATCCTGCAGCTCCAGCGCCCGCTGCAGATGGACGATCGCCGCGGCCGGCTCGCCGCCCAGCTGCTGATGGTAGCGTCCCAGCGAGGCCTGGACGGCGGCGCTCGACGGTTGCAGCTCGGCGGCCCGCGTCAACAGTGTCAGCGGGGTGTCCTCGCGGTCGGCGATGCGCAGGCGGGTGTAGATCTCCCCCAGCCGCCAGAACGCCTCCCAGGCCTCGTTGTCGAGCGTCTTGGCCTGCTTGAGCTGGGCGACGGCCTCGGGCAGGTTGCCCTCCTGCTCGTGCAGCCGTCCGAGAAACAGGTAGTACGACGCGACCGGCGTCAACGTGCGCTCGATCGCGCGCAGCAGGTACGGTCGGGCCTCGGCGTACTGCCGCTCCGCGAACAGCACCCGCCCGAGGAAATGGTTGGCGTCCGGCGCCTCGGGATCCTGCGCCAGCAGCGCCTCCAGCTTCTGCCGCGCCAGGTCGTACTGCTCGGCGTAGTACGCCGCGACGCCGACCCGCAGCAGCAGCTCGGGGTCCTCGGGGTCCGCCTCCAGCCGCTTGAGGTACATCGGCAGCTGCTCCCGCAGCATCTTCGGCGAGTAGGTGAGCTGGACCTGCATCATGAACAGGCCGGGGTAGCTCTCGTCCTGGGCGGCGATCCGGTCGAACACCTCCCGCGCCCGGTCGATCTCCCGCCGATCGCGGTAGATCAGCCCGAGGTAGAACATCGGATCGAGCGGCATGACCAGCAGCTCCTGGGCCGCGCGCTCCACATCGGTCAACACCTCCCGCGCCTCGTCGAACGCCGCCTCGCTGCGGCTGGACAGGGCGAAGCGCGCCAGCGTCACGCCGTAGGCCGCGTCGAGCGCCACGGGGCGGGCCAGCAGCGCACGCCCCTCGTCGCGCGCCGCCCGCGCCCGCGCGAGCAGCTCCGACGGCTCGGCGCCGAACGCGGGGTCGCTGGCCAGCAGCTCGCCGCTCTGCCGCAGCGCCGCCACGCGACCGTAGAGCTCCGTCAGCCGCCCGTAGACCCGCAAGACCAGCTCGTCGTCGAGCGGCGGGCCGCTCGGCGCTCCCGCCTCCGTCGCCGCCTCCGTCGCCGCGTCCGCGTCCGCGCAGTCTTCCCCTTCGCACGGCACCACCACCCCGCGGCGCGCCCGCACCTGGTCCCGCGCCGCCAGGTAGTACCGCTCCGCATCGGCCCAATCGAGGTACGCCAGGTTGAGGTCGCCCCAGCCGAGGACGACCCGCAGGTCGCCCGGCGCCATCGCCTCGAGCTCCGTCAGCAGCTTCTCCGCGCGCCCGAGCCGCTCCGCCGTCTTGAGCATGAGCCGCGCCTCGAGCTGCAGCAGCAGGTGTTCGGGGTTCCCCGGGTCCTGGCCCGCCGCCCGTTCGAACGCCGCGAGCGCCTTGGTCACGTCGCCGTCCAGGAGCGCGACGCGGCCTTGACCGTCCATCGCCGCCGGGGACATCGGGTTGCGCTCCATCGCCCGATCGAACGCCTGCCGCGCCAGCTCGCGGAACCTCTTCAACACCTGGTTCCGCTTGATCGGCACCAGCCAGTTCAGCGCCGGCACCTGGCACAACCGATCGAAACGCTCCGTCGTCAGGTAGTACGGGTCCTGCAACCGGATCAGCTGGCTGCCCGCCGCAAGGTACTGCTCGAGCGTCACCTCGCCGAGCAGCTGCTCCGGCTGCGCCAGGAACCGCTCGTCGATCGCCGGCATGTCGCCCCACATCGTCGGCCCGACGGCCACGTCGACGTCGGCGACGGCCACCCCGCCGTCGGCGACCGCACCGGCTCCGGCATCGACCGTCCCGGGGCTCGCGCTACGGACGCTCTCATCGTCGCCGCCCGCGATCAGCTTCATCGCGAACCAGCCGTACCCCAGCAGGAACGGCACGACGGCCCAGGCCGCCGCCAGCACCGCCAACAGCAGCAGCAAGGCGACCCGCGAGGTCGCGTCGGGCTTCTTCTTCGCCGGCTCCACCGCCGGCTCGGGCGGCGGAGCCTTCACCGGTGCCCCGCGTCCGCCCAGCGACGGCCGCATCGCGTCCGCGTCCAGCGCCAGCTCCGTGCCCGCCGAACCACCACCCGCCCGCGGCGCCCCCGCGTCGTCCAGCGCCGTCGCCTCGTCCCCCGGCTCGCCGAGATCCAGTTCGCCGAACGCCGTGCCGCTCTGCGCGCCGCTCGACCGCGCCGGCGACCCCTCCCCCTCCGGCGGCGCCACCGACAACGGACGGCCTTCCGCGCCGCCCGCGAGGCCCAACGGATCGGCCGACGCCGGCTCGGTCGCCACCGGGATTCCACCCCGCGCATCGACGGCCTCCCCGGACGACCCCGGAAGGTCCAGGTTCGCGAACGGGTCGCTCTGCAACCGCGGAACCTCGGGCAACCCGGGCACCCGCGCCGTCGGCAAGTCGAGGTTCGCGAACGGGTCGTCCGCCGGCCGCGGCAGGTCCGCCGTGCCGGACGCCAGCGGCGTCGGCAGGTCCGCGACACCCGGGCCCGGCACGCCCGAAGCCGACGGCGTCGGCAGGTCGGTGAACCCCGGAACCAGCGGTGTGGGCAAGTCCGTCACGCCGGGAGACCGCGGCGTCGGAAGGTCCGTCACGCCGGGAGACCGCGGCGTCGGAAGGTCCGTCGAGCCCGAAGGCAACAGGCCCGGGAAATCGATCAGGCCCGGAATGCGCGGGGCCGGAAGGTCCGAAATCTCCCTCGACGGCGTTCCTTCACCCGTCGTCGCCGGCGAGGCCGACGGCGGAAACAGATCGGCAAACGGGTCCTGCTCCGAAACGCCGCTCGAGGGACCGCCGGAGGACAGCGCAGGTAGATCCGAAAACGCCGAACCGCCCTTCGTCGCAGGTGCGGGTAGATCCGAAAACGCCGAACCGCCCTTCGTCGCAGGTGCGGGTAGATCCGAAAACGCCGAACCCGAACCCTTCGTCGCGGGCGCAGGAAGGTCCGAGAACGCCGGACCCGAACCC
>CAZMRP010000510.1:0-4397 GCA_964568275.1 uncultured Myxococcales bacterium | reverse complement strand
GGGGTGTCCGAGGCAGGGGGAGGTGCCGGACACGGTTCCGGCGGGCGGTGGGCAGGGGGTGGATTCGGCGGCGGGGGGCCGGGAGGGGGTTCCGGCGACGCCTTCGACGGTGGCGCAGTCGGACGGCGTGGCGGGTTCGGGGGCGCCGCGGACGCGCGGGGCGGGGGTCTGGGGGCCGCTGGGTGGTCTGGCGCCGACGGCGGCGCCGTCGTCGCCGGGTGCGGAGCGGGTGGCGGAGCCTCCGACGCCGGCGGTTCCGCGGGAGGACTTCGAGTTCGAGCGGGTGCAGTTCGAGCTGGACCTCACGCAGCTCTCGGGCTCGCCGGTGTGGGCGCTGGCCCGCGCGCTGGTAGCGCGCGAGGCCAGCGGCGGGGAGCGTTGCGCGCTCGGGCTGCTCGAGCAGTCCCAGTCGATCTACGGCGACGTGACGTACGACGTCCGGGGCGACATCCTGGACTTGCTGATGTCGATCCGGACGCGGGCATCGACGGCCGACGTGTTGTCGTGTTTCCAGGACGCGTTCAACGGCGGGGTGGCGTTCGAGGCGCGGTCGGTGGGCGGGCGTCCGGGGTGGGCGAGTCGTGGGGAGGGGACGGGGGAAGGGGTGTTGGTGGAGGCGGAGTCGGGCTGGTGGCTGCTCGGCCTGCCCGACCGTGCGGAGCGGGAGTTGTTGTCGGGCCGGCGGCCCGAGGAGGACGTGACGTTCGGGGAGCTGACGGGGCCGTTGGGGCCGTTCGCGGTGCGGGTGACGGCGACGCCGCGGGTGGGGGTCGAGCGGTCCCCGTTCGGGGATCCGGAGGCGGGCGACCCCGAGGCGTGTCTGGCGGAGCTGTGGTCGACGGTGACGGGTCTGGCGGGTGGTTTGAGCGTGGCGACGGCGGCGGAGGGTGGTCTGGCGGTCCGGACGGGTTCGCCCGAGGCGGCGTCGGAGGTCCGGGCCTGCCTGGCCTCGGTGTGGGAGAGGTCGATCCCGGAGTTCGTGGAGGGGTTCTCGGCGGAGGAGGCGGCCGGCATCCGTCAGCTGCTGGGCATGTCGTTGGAGGAGGCGCTGGGTGGGGTGAGTTTCGAGACGGTCTCGAGCTTCGCGACGGCGCGCGCGAGCTTCCCGCTCGCGGCGCTGCTCGGCATCCTCCAGCTGGGGATGTAGAGCGACCGACCGTTCAGCAGGTTCCGCGGACGAGCCAGCCGGAGCGGACGAGGCCTGGGGGGAGGACGAGGGCGGGTCCGGGAGCCGGGGCGGCGGCGGGGGGTTGCACTTCGAGGAGGGCCCAGGCGGTGGCGACGTCCCGACCGAGGGCGTAGCGCACGGTCAGCTCGCGTCCGCCGAGGACGTCGCGGCGCGAGGCGGCGTCGCCGGTGAGTTCGACGTGGGCGACGCCGTCGGCCAGTCGGGTGACCTCGACCTCGCGGGGGTCGACGGCCATGCCGACGCCGAGGGCCTTGGTGACGGCTTCCTTGAGGGTCCAGAGGACGGTGGCGCCGTCGCCGTTGAGGCCGGCGCGTTCGGCGATGCCGACCTCGCGATCGGTGAGCACGTGGCGGACGAAGGCGGCGTCGCGGGGTTCGACGCGTTCGACATCGACGCCGACGCGGGTGCCGGAGTTACGGGGAGCGAGGACGGCGACGGCGCGACCGGCGCCGTGGGAGATGCCGACCTGGGGGACGAGCTGTTCGAGGTCGGGTCGGCCGGCGATGCGGACGACGGGGGCGCCGCGCGGGTCGGCGGCGACGCCGACGTCGCGTTCGGCGACGGCGGCGCCGGTGGTTTCGAGCAGGAATCCGGCGACGAGGCGTTTGGCGGCGAGGCGGCCGCCGAGCCAGTCGGTGCGGCGTTTGCGGGAGCCGATCTGGCGGAACAGGACGGCCTCGGCGGGGCCGAGGCAGGCGTCGGCGACGGCGTCCGCGGAGGCGGCGAGAGCCTCGAGGCGCACTTCGACGTGTTCGGGCGACTCGGCGAAGGTCACGGAGCCCGGCCGTGGTGCGGGCAGGTTGCCGGTTTCGATCAGCCGGACGTCGCGGAGGCGTTCGAGGGGGCGGCCGGCGTCGTCGAGCAGGTCGACATCGAAGCGGAGCAATCGGGGTGCGCCGTCGGCGGCCTCGACGGGGTCGAGGGCGCGGACGCGGGCGAGGACGGGGCGGCCGATTTCCGGGCGTCCCAGGCGTTGGCAGTGTCCGATGCGGTGGGGCAGCGCGGTGACGCCGTGGCGGCACATGGCCCACAGGCCGGCGGCCTGGAGTGCGATCTCGCGGAGGCGTGGTCCGGCCAGGTCGCCCAGCAGGTCGTGGGGGTTTTGGGCGGGGATGGACGCGCGGGCGACGAGCCCGTCGGCGCCGACGCGCCGGGCGGACTCGAGCACCTGGAAGCTCGGGCCGTGGAAGAAGTGGCGGTAGATCTCCTCGGCGGCGGGCCCGCGGGCGTCGAGGCCTGGGAGGCGACCGAGCGGTTCGGGGGCGCCGGCGGGTGGGCGGAAGGTGCCGCGGAAGTGGAGGGTCACGAGTTCGCGGCCGGTGGCGGCGGTGGACCGTGATTCGAGGACGGCTTCGACGACGTCGCCGTTGCGGCGGGCCTTGGCGCGCACGGTGACGGGTCGGCCCGGGTGGACCTTGACGGGGCGTTCGAACAGGGCGGTTTCGCAGGCCGGTTCGGCGCCCAGCAGTCTGGCGGCGGCGCGCGCCATCAGTTCGAGTCCGACGACGCCGGGGAGGACGGGGACGCCGTTGATGACGTGGTCGGAGAGGAACGGTTGCGCGGCCGGGTCGAGGGCGAGGGTCAGTTCGGCCACGTCGGGCTGTTCGGTCGCGGCGTGGTGGGCGTCGGCGGTTGGGGGAGGCGAGGCGGGGAGGTCCGCGGCGGGTGCGGCGGCGATGCGGGGTTGGGCCAGTGCGCCGAGGTTGCCGCAGACGACGACCTCGCCGACGACGCCGTGTTGGACGAGGTCGGCGGCGAGGGGGACGCCGACGTCGGGCGGGAGGAGATCGACGCCGCGTTCGACGAGGATGGTGCGCATGCCGCCGGCGACGGCCATGCCGATGGCGTCCCAGCCGGTCCAGGCGATGGCGAGGGCGCGGGTCGGTGCGGCGGTCGAGCGGATTCGGCCGACGAGTCGGGCGGCGGTTTCGTTGGCGGCGGCGTAGTCGAGTTGTCCTTCGTTGCCGAAGCGACCGGCGACGGAGGAGAAGACGACGAACGAGGCTGGGGGTTGGTCGTGGAGGGCGTCCCACAGGTGGAGGGCGCCGAGGGCCTTGCCGCGGAACACGCGATCGAAGCCGGCGGTGGTTTTGGCGGCGAGCGGTCGGCTTTCCTCGACGCCGGCGCCGTGGATCACGACATCGATCCGGCGGAAGCGGTTGCGGACGGCGTCGACGGCGCGGCGCACGGCGGCGGGGTCGGCGAGGTCGCACGATTCGTAGAGCAGGTCGCTGCAGCCGGCGGCGCGGTAGGCGACGAGGGCCTGGGCGGCGGAGCGGGCGCGGCGGAGGGGTGCGAGTTCGGCATCGACGCGGGCGGGGGTGACGCGTTCGCCGGCGGCGGCGAGGCGTTGTCGGACGGCGGTCCGTTCGGCGTCGAGGTCGAGTCGTTCGGCGCCTTCGGGCGGCCGGGCGGTGAGGTCGAGGACGGCGATGCGGCAGTGGGAGCGGCGGGCGAGTTCGGCGCCGATGGCGGCGGTGATGCCGCCGGCGCCGCCGGTGAGCAGGACGACGGACTCGTGGTCGAGCGTGGGGCCGCCGAGGGCGGCGAGTCGTGGAGTGAGGGCGGTGGTGCAGCGTCCGCCGGCGGAGCCGAGTTCGACCAGGCCGTCGTGGCGACCGGCTTCGGCGAGCAGGCGTCGGGCGAGGGTTTCGGGCGGGGTGTCGGGTTCGGCGTCGACGACCTTGACGGTGGCGGCGGTCCATTCGCGGGCGAGGGCCTTGGCGAGGCCGCCGAGGGTTCCGCCGAGGGTGCTGTCGGGGGCGACGGGACCGGCGCCGCAGGTTCCGCCGGAGGCGGTGGCGGCGAGCCAGAAGCCGTCGCGCGGGTTTCCGTCCGCGGTGCGTTCGAAGGCGCGGGCGAGGTGGAACGCGAAGCGGGCCCGCTGGTGGACGGCGGCGGGTTCGCGGAGGTGGTCGTCGAGGGCGAGCAGGTCGAGGACGCCGCCGCAGGGCGTGTGGGCTTCGCCGCGCAGGGAGGTTTCGAGGCGGCGTTCGAGTTCGGCGCCGTCGTCGGCGGGGCGTTCGCCGGGGACGGGCACGAGGTGCGCGCCGGCGGCGTGCAGGGCGTCCTGGACGGCGCGGCCGACGGGGCCGTCGCAGGCGACGGCGACGGTGCGTCCGCGGACGTCGGCGGGCTCGCCCAGTGCCGGGGCCGGCTCGGTGGTGACGCCCCAGGCGCGGAAGCGGCCGTCGCCGAGGGGTCCGAG
>CAZMRP010000509.1:0-4404 GCA_964568275.1 uncultured Myxococcales bacterium | reverse complement strand
TTCCGGGGCGCGGCGCAGCTTGCGCACCGCCGCCAGCGCCGCGGCCAGCACCGCCGGGTCCAGCGCCGTGGAGTACACGCCGGTCCGCAGCCGCGTCACCAGCAGCGCCCGCAGCTCGGGCGAACAGGCGACGAACGCGCCGTAGGAACCGAGCGCCTTGCCGCAGGTGCCGACGACGACGTCGGCGGCGCCGAGCCGTCCGGCCAGCTCGAGGCCGCCGCGTCCGGTCGGCCCGGCGACGCCCAGCGCATGCGCCTCGTCCACCACCAGCAACGCGCCGGCGCCCACCGACGCCCGACACAAGGCGGCCAGCGGCGCCAGGTCGCCGTCCACCGAGAACAGCGACTCGCTGACCAGCAGCGTCCGTCCGGCGGACCCCGCCGCCGCCAGCTCCGCCGTGGCGGCCGCGGCGTCGGCGTGCCGGTAGCGCCGCACGGCCCGCGTCCCGGCGAGGCGACAGCCGTCGACGATCGAGGCGTGGTTCCACTCGTCGGAGACGACGGTCGCGTCGTGCCCGAGCACCTGCAGCAGGCCGAGGTTGGCGAGGAAGCCCGAGCCGACGACGAGGGCGCAGGGCATCCCGACCAGGTCGGCGCACTCCTGCTCCAGGTGGTGGTGCAGCGGGTGGTCGCCGGCCACGAGCCGCGAGGCGAGCGCGGAGGCTCCGCAGGCGGCCAGGGCCTCCTGCGCCACCGCCAGCACCTCGGGGTCGTGGGCCAGTCCGAGATAGCCGTTGCCGGCGGCCAGCAGCAGTTCGCGGCCGGCGACGCGCACGGTGCGGCCGTCGGTCGACGCGGCGACGAGCTGTCGACGGGTCAGCCCCGCGGCGTCCAGGGCCCGCAACTCCCCCGCGATCCAGCTCGACCAGCGATCGGTCATCGGCTCCCGCCGGCGGCCCGCACCGCGGACCGCGAAACGAACGGCGCATCGTACTCCTCCCGCCTTGCGCGTCAACGGCGCCGCGCCTAAGATCCACGGGAATCGAAGGAGGTCCCCGATGGCGCGAATCCCCACCCTGCTCGTCGCCCTGCTGCTGGCCGCGGCCTGCTCCTCGTCGGACGACACCGACGCGACGACCGACGGCGACGTCCCGCGGGACATCCCCGACGTCGTCGAGACCACGGACGTGCCGGTGTCCTGCCCGCCCGGGACGGACCCCGACTCGGACGGCATCTCGACCGCCGACGAGGGCGGGGAGGTGCTGGACAGCGACGGCGACACCACGCCGAACTACCTCGACGTCGACTCGGACGGCGACACGCTCGCGGACCGCGAGGAGGCGGGGCGCGACGACTGCGGCCGTCCGCCGCGCGACAACGACGGCGACGGCACGCCGGACTTCCTCGACGACGACAGCGACAACAACGGGATCCCGGACCGCGACGAGCCGCCGGGGGACACGGACGGCGACACGACCCCCGACCGCAGCGACATCGACGACGACGGCGACAGCCTGCTGGACGCGGAGGAGTTCGGCGACGGCCCGACGGCGCGCGACACCGACGGCGACACGCTCCCCGACTACCGCGACACCGACTCCGACGGCGACGGGATCCCGGACCGCATCGAGAGCCGGGTGGACACCGACGGCGACACGCTCCCCGACTACCGCGACACCGACTCCGACGGCGACGGGATCGGCGACGCGGAGGAGGGGCTGGCCGACACCGACGGCGACCTGATCGCCGACTTCCGCGACACCGACTCCGACAACGACGGCCTGCCGGACGGCGAGGAGCAGTTGGTGCGGGGCACGAACCGCCTGGCCGCCGATTCCGACGGCGACGGCTTCGACGACCTGTCCGAGGTGGCGCTCGGCACCGACCCGCTGGACGACGCGTCGGTGCCGCCGCCGGACACCTTCTACTTCGTGCTGCCGTTCGAGGACCCGACCGGTCCCAAGACGCAGGACTTCTCGTTCGAGACGACGCTGATCATGGCCGACGTGTTCTTCCTGATCGACACCACGGGGTCGATGGGCGAGGAGATCGCGAACCTGCTCACCGGGCTGACCGACGTGGTGATCCCGGGGATCCTGCGGTCGATTCCGGACGTGGCGCTGGGCGTCGCGCGGTTCGAGGACTTCCCGGTGGCGCCGTACGGCGAGCCGGGCAACCGGGTCTACGAGCTCGAGCAGCAGATGACGACGGACTACCTGCGGATCTACGACGCGATCTCGGCGTTGCGGGTGTACCGCGGCGGCGACATCCCCGAGTCGCACGTCCCGGCGCTGTACGCGGCCGCCTCGGGCGAGGCCGTGGGCATCTACGCGGCGCCGTTCATCTCCGACCCGACCACGCCGGGGACCGGGCGGATCGGCGGCGTCGGCTTCCGCGCCGACTCGCTGCCGATCGTGGTGCTGATCACCGATGCGCCGTTCCACAACGACCTCGCCGGCACCGCCGCCGATCTGTACGACCCGACCCGGCTCAACCCGGGCACGCCGAACATCCTCTACCCGCAGGCGCTGGCCTCGCTGCTGACCATCGGCGCCCGGGTCATCGGCGTCGCCTCGCCCGGCGGCCGGCCCGACCTGGAGGAGCTCGCGCTCGACACCGGCACCGTCGACACCGCGGGCACCCCCATCGTGTTCGACGTGGGCGCCGACGGCAGCGGGCTGTCCGACGGTCTGGTGACCGCGATCGCCGACCTGGCGAGCGGCACGCCGCAGGACGTCGACACGCTGCTCGAGGACGACCCGTCGGACGCGGTCGACGCGACGCGGTTCATCCAGTCGGTGGTGCCCGTCTCGGCCGACCCGCCGGCGCCCACCGGCTTCGCCAGCATGGACGCCACCACGTTCTACGGCGTGATCCCGGGGACGATGGTGACGTTCCGCGTCACCGCGTTCAACGACTTCCAGGAACACGGGCCGACCTCGCAGGTCTTCCGCTGTCTGCTCGTCGTGCGCGGCAACGGCGTGGCGCGCCTCGACGAGCACGACGTGATCATCCTGATTCCCGCCCAGGGCGCCGGCGGCCCGTTCGGCTAGCAGTTTCCAGGAATTTGGCCGATCGGCCGGGCCCCGCGAGAATGGGCCCCGATGCACGGACGAGCCCCGGCACGGGTGTGGCGTGTCCTGTGGCCGATCCTCGCCCTCGCGGCCTGCCGCGCCGGCGACCCGGCCACCGAGATCCTGCCGCTCGACGAGCTGACGCTGCGCGAGCTCCGGCCCGGCGCCACCGCCACGGTCGCCGGCTCGGGCTTCGTCCCCGGACCGGCCACGCTCGAGCTCTCCGGCACGGTGGCCCAGCCCGGAGCGGCCCCGCGCCCCTGGAGCTGCTCCGTCGCCGCCAGCGCCACGTCGGACCGCGAGCTGGTCGCCCTGCTGCCCGAGGGGGTGGTGGACGTCCTGCAGGCGACCCACGGCCGGTTCCGCGGCGCCGTCGTCGTCCGCTTCCCGCCGCCGGCCACGCCGGGACTGCCGCCGCTGGTCGGCCGGCGCGACGGGCTGTCGTTGCCGATGGTCTCCGAGGTCCCCGCGGCCCAGGCCGTGCGGGCCGAACTGGAGGACGCGGCCGGACGATTCCTCGAACGGCTCGGGCTGGAGGTGGCGGTCGAGGAACCGCTCCGGCCCGGCGGCGAGCGCCGCGTCGTCGTACGGGAGGTGCGCCGCACGGAGCCGCCGCTGGACGAGCTGCGCCCCGGCGATCGCCTGACGGCGCTGGACGGCATCCCGGTCTCCTCGCTGGCCGACCTCGCGCCGAATCCCGACGCCGCCTGGGTCGCACTGACGGCCGCCGAGGCGGAGTCGGGGCGCTCGTTCGACCTGCACCTCGGCCTGCGCGAGTCGGACGAGGCGTTCCCCGCAGCGGACGCGCTGGCCCTGTTCGTGGTCCTGGCGGTGCTGGGGCTGGTGCTGTACCTGCACTTCGCCGGCTGCTCCGACGCGCTGGCCCGCGCCCTGGCGTTCCCGCTCGTCCGGCGGTCGCCCGCAGCGTCGGCGCCCGGCGGCGCGGCGCCGCGGCGACACCGACCGGGCCTGTGGCTGGCCGCGATGACGCTCGGCGCGGTCGAGTGGCGCGCGCGCCGCGCGGGCACGGCGTCGCGTCTCGCGTACGTGTTCCCGATGCTCGCGACCGCGGGTGGATTGCTGCTGCTGGTGCACGCGCACGTCGCGTTCGAGCAGAAGAGCAGCTTCCTGATCCAGGTGACGCACTCGACGATGGGTGCGCTCGCGGTGCTGCTCGCGTGCGGACGTCTGCTGGAGCTGCGGCTCGCGGGACCGCTGTCGCGCGTCGCCGGCGTCGGCTCGACGGTCGCGATGCTGCTGATCGCGCTGATCCTGATCTTCTACCGCGAGGCGAACATCGTGATCCCGAAGGAGGCCGAGGCGTCGGTGACCGCACCGTCGCGCGCGGTCGATGCGGCGGCCGTCGCGGCTCCGGCGCCTGCGATCGAGGC
>CAZMRP010000508.1:0-4404 GCA_964568275.1 uncultured Myxococcales bacterium | reverse complement strand
CTCATCATCAAGGTCGCGGGTGCCGACGCGAGCGCGCTCCTCGTGCCGCTCGCGACGTTCGCCCTCGCGCTGCCGGCGTTCGCCCAGCCGGCCGAACCGGCGACGACGCTCTCGCCGGGCCACCGCATCCGGCTGCACCCGGCCTACGGCTACTACCTCGACGGGGCGGTCTACGAGCGCGTTCCGCCGGAGCCGGTGGACCTCGGCGGTTTCCGCCTCGAGGTCGGCTACCAGCTGCCGCTGTGGCGCAACCTGGTGCTCGACGCGATGTTCGGCGCGTCGTTCTCGCTGGACCCCGCCGTCAGCACCCGCAGCTGGGACGTCTGGTCGGGCTGCGTCGGGTTGGGCTGGATCTGGACCGACCTGCCCTACGTCGTCGCCGGCGTGCGCGGCGACTTCGGCTTCTACGCCCTGGTGCCCAACGTCGGGGACCTGCACTACCTCGTGCCGTTCCGCGCCGGCGCGTGGCTCGAGCTGCCGTTGTGGAGCTGGCTCGCGCTGCACGTCGGCATGGACCTCGGCCTGGGGGCCTACGTCGCGCGGGACGACGTGATCTTCGGCCTGCTGGTCGAGGTGGGCGGCGGGCTCACGTTCGTGCTCGGGGCGGACGACGGCGACGACGGGGCCGCGGAACCCTCCTCCGGCGACTCCCCGCCGGGCTCGCGCGGTCGCGACGACGGCCCGGGCCGCGGTTGGCAGTAGCGCGCGGCCGGCGTCAGTAACAGACGCCGATCGTGGCGTGCCCGACGTTCTGGCACGTGCCGGCCGGGCAGAGGTACGACGTCCCGGCCAGGTCGCAGTACTGGAAGCAGGTCGCATCTCCGTCGGCGACCGTGTCCCCGTCCGAGTCGGTGGCGTAGCAGCCGAAGCCCGCGGAGCAGAAGTTGACCTGATCGCAGACCTCGCCGGCCCGACGCGGGCCGACGCTGACGCAGAACGTGTCGCCGGTGGACGGGTCGAGCAGGCAGCCGCCGATCGGACAGGGCGAGCCCGTGTAGACGTTGCAGCCGTCCGCCGGCAGATCGCAGACCCCGTAGCCGGTTCCCCCGGAGGCGGCCGGGATGCAGCTGGTGCCGCCGGGACAATCCGTCGTGGCGTAGCAGTATCGGATGCAGCGGTTCCCGTAGTAGCCCAGGGCGTAGCAGAACGTCCCGGCGGCGCAGTCCCCGTCCGAGGAGCAGTAGCTGGCGTGGGTGCCGGCTCCGCCCCCGACGATGCACTGTTCGATCGGCGGCGCGGCGTCCAGGGCGATGACGCACTGCTGCCCGGCAACGCAGCCGCACTGGCGTACCGGGTTGCACGGTCCGCCGAGCTCGGTCGGGCAGGTCGGATCGGCGTCGGCGTCGGCGTCCGCGCCGATCTCGGCGTCGGCGTCGGCGTCGGCGTCGGCGTCCGCACCGACCTCGGGGTCGGCGTCGGCATCGGCGTCGGCGTCCGGGCAGCTGCAGGTGAAGGTCGTCGCGTTCCAGACGCCCGGGGCGCCGTCGGCGCAGCAGAACGGGCTGCCCGCGGCGCAGCCGGCCGCGGTGCAGTAGTAGGCGAAGTCGTCGTCGTCGCAGCCCGGAACACCCAGCCAGAACGTCGCCGCGAGCGTGCCGAGCACCAGGGTGAGGAGGGTCGTCGTCTTCATCGGTTCTCCCGTCGCGGCCGTCGACCGGCGACGGCACCGCGACCTCCGGCACCAGTCTACGCGGCGGACGCGCCGTCGGCTACATGATCGGCAGGTAGTGCTCGAGCTCGAACTGGGTGACCCGGATGCGGTAGCGGTCCCACTCGATGCGCTTGTTGTCGAGCAGCTTCTGGAAGATGTGGTCGCCGAGGGTCTTTCGCAGCAGCTCGCTGCGTTCGGCGAGCGCCAGCGCCTCGGCGAGGCTGCCCGGCAGCTGCTCGATCCGCCGGTCGCTGCGCTCGCCGCCGGTCATCTCGTAGATGTTCTCCTCGACCGGCGCCGGCAGCTCGTACCCGGCCTCGACCCCCTGCAGGCCGGCCGCGAGCATCACGCTGAACGCGAGGTACGGGTTGCAGGTCGGGTCGGGGCTGCGCAGCTCGATCCGCGCCGACTTCTCGCGCCCGACGCGGTAGCGCGGGACGCGGACCAGGGCCGAGCGGTTCCGCTGGCCCCAGGAGACGTAGACCGGGGCCTCGAAGCCGGGGGTCAGGCGCTTGTAGCTGTTGACCCACTGGTTGAGCACCAGGGTGATCTCGCGGACGTGGTGCAGCAGGCCGGCGACGTAGCCGCGGGCGAAGGGCGAGAGGTTGTAGGCGTCGGCGGCGTCGAAGAACAGGTTGGTGTCGCCGCGGAACACCGACTGGTGGGTGTGCATCCCCGAGCCGTTCACGCCGAAGATCGGCTTGGGCATGAAGGTCGCGTAGGCGCCTTGCTCGCGCGCGATCTCGCGGGTCAGGAAGCGGATCGTCATCACGTTGTCGGCCATCGTCAGCGCGTCGCCGTAGTGCACGTCGAGCTCGTGCTGGCTCGGCGCCACCTCGTGGTGCGCGTACTCGACCTCGATGCAGAGCCCCTCCAGGGCCTGCACCGTCCGCCGCCGCAGCTCGGTGCCCTCGCTGACCAGCGAGGCGTCGAAGTAGCCGGTCTCGTCGAACAGCTCGCGCGTCTGCGCCGAGCGGAAATAGAAGTACTCCATCTCGGGGCCGACGAAGTACTCGAGCCCCTTGTCCTGCAACGCCTTGAGCGTGCGGCGCAGGACGCCGCGCGAGTCGCCCTCGTAGGGCCGGCCGTCGGGCAGCTCGAGGTCGCAGAACACGCGCGCGAAGCGGCTCGGTGTGCCGTCGCGACTGAGGAACGTGCGCAGGGTGGACGGGTCGGGGCGCGCCATCAGGTCCGATTCGTGGATCCGCGCGAAACCCTCGATCGACGACCCGTCGAACCCGGTGCCGTCCCGCAGCGCGTGCTCGAACTCGCGGGGCGTCACCGCCACCCCCTTCAGCTGACCGAGGATGTCGCAGAACCAGAGCCAGATCGCCTCGACGCGCCCGTCGCGAATCGCCCGCAGCGCGTCCTCCTGCCGCTTGTCGTCGCCCATCCCGCCGTCCTCCTGCCCCGCGACCACGCCGGGGTCGGAGCGGGAAGCTACTGCGGCGCCGCCCCACCGGTCAACGTCCCCGCCCGCGCGCGACGGCGGGCACGCGAAACGGCGGCGAACCCGGCGGCGAAACGGCGGCGCTTGACCTCCCGGCCGGCCGCATTAGAATCGAGTCGGCTCGGGGGAGGCAAGGATGACCATCGAACGCTCGCCCGCCGGCAACTCGCACGGCGGGACGCGGAACGTACGACGGCTCGACGCTCCGTTCGCCAGCTACGAGGAGTTCCTCGAGGCGCGCCTCGACGTGCAGCGCGCCGGGCTGTTCCTGGCCGGGAGGTTCGACCTCGAGGTCGGCGAGGACGTCGTGGTGCACTGCAGCTTCCCCGGGGACGCCGACGCCGTGCGGCTCAACGGGCGCGTGCTGTGGCGCCGCCTGCGCGGCGGGACCGACCGGGCGACCCGGCCCGGGCTGGGACTGCTGCTGCGCGCGTCGTCGCTGGCCACGTTCCGGCGGCTCGTCGAACACGCCGAGGGACGGAGCGGGTTGGCCGGGCGCGCCCAGGAGCGCTTCCCGACGCGGTGCGCCGTCAGCTGCACGTTCGGCAATCGCCAGGCGGTCCGCACCGCCGGCGAGCTCTCCGACGTGAGCGCCCGGGGCGCCGCGATCCGGGTCGCGCATCGGCCGTCGGTCGGCGACCCGGTGTTCCTGGTGCTCGACGACCGGCTGCTGGGGCGCGTCGAGCTGTCCGGATTCGTGAGCTGGGTGCGGCCGCTGCCCGGCGTTGGTCCCAACGCCTCGTCGATCGGCGTCGAGCTGCGGTTCGCGCGGGACGACGACCGACGGCTGTGGGAGCGGATCGTGGGCCGCGCCCGGGCCGAGACCCGGCTGCACACCGAGTACTCCGGCGACTGAATCAGGGCTTCGGCAACAGGGTGTCCAGGTCCGCCAGGTTGGCGCGGGCCTGCGCGTCGTCGGGGTCGAGCTCGAGCGCCCGGAGCAGCGCGGCCCGGGCCTCCTCGAAGCTCCCCGCGGCGGCGCGCGCCACCCCGAGGTTGTTCCACGCGCCGACGTGCTCGGGATGTTCGGTCGTCAGGCGCTCCAGCAGCAGGACCGCCTCCGCGGCCCTCCCGGCCAGCGTCAGCGCCAGCCCGAGCCCGGCGCGCCGGGCCGGCGTGGGCGCCAGCGCCACCGCCCGCTCGTACTGCACCACCGCGTCGTCGAACCGACGCTCGACCAGCAACGCGGTCGCCAGCAGCGCCCGCCCCTCGGCGTGCCCCGGCGCGACCTGCACCAGCCGCTGCAGCGGGTCGAGCGCCGCTTCGGTGCGGCCCTCCGCCAGCAGCGCCTGTCCGGCGAGCT
>CAZMRP010000507.1:0-4410 GCA_964568275.1 uncultured Myxococcales bacterium | reverse complement strand
CGGGTCGGTCCAGGCGCTGCTCTCCGCCGTCGAGGCCCGCGATCCGTACACCGCCGCCCACCAGCGCCGCGTCGCCCTGCTGGCCGCGGCGCTGGCGCAGGAGCTCGGCCTGCCCCGCGACATGCTCGAGACGATCGGCCGGGCCGCGCTGTTCCACGACCTCGGCAAGCTATCGATCCCCGCGGAGATCCTCGGCAAGCCGGGCCCGCTGACGCCGAGCGAGACGGACGTGATCCGCGGCCATTCCCAGGCCGGCCACGACATCCTGGCCAAGATCGAGTTCGACCGCCCCCTGGCCCGCATCGTGCTCGAACACCACGAGCGGCTGGACGGCTCGGGCTACCCGCACGGCCTGCGCGGCGACTCGATCCTGCTCGAGTCCCGCGTGCTGGGCGTGGCGGACGTCGTCGAGGCCATCGCCTCGCACCGTCCCTACCGCCCGGCGCTCGGAATCGACGCCGCGCTCGAGGAGATCCAGAAAGGCCGCGGGACGCTGTTCGAGCCCGGCGTGGTCGATGCGTGCCTCAAGCTGTTCCAGAGCGGCCGCTTCCGGTTCTGACCGGCCGGGCTACGGCGGCGCGACGGCGGCCGGCGGCGCTCCCAGTCCGCGCAGCAGCAGCTGCCCCTGCCGCGCGTAGTCGATCGCCTCGGCCAGGATTCGACCCGCCTCCGCCGCGGCGTGGAAGCCCATCGAGTTCTCGGCCTCGATGAAGTCGGTGTAGAACTGCGCCCGGCGCTGCAACTCCTGCGCCGGCGCGAGCTGCGCCGGCGCAAGCCCCGCCGCCCGCGCCGCGGCCAGGTCGCCGATCAACGCCAGGACGGCGTCGATCGCACGGTTGCGCAGGCCGTAGGTCCGCTCCTGCAGCGTCTCCACCCGCGCCTTCAGCTCGGCCTCGTCGAAGTGATGGCAGGTCCGGCAGGCCCGATCGATGTTGAGCACCGGGCTGCGCACGTGGTGGTCGCTGATCTTGAGCGCCCCCACCCGCCGGTACGGCATGTGGCAGTCGGCGCACGCCACCCCCGACCGCGCGTGGATCCCCTGGTTCCACAGCTCGAACTCGGGATGCTGCGCCTTGAGCGCCGGCGCGCCGCTCTGCTCGTGCTCCCAGTCCTTGTGGCCGACCTCGGTGTAGTAGTCGTAGATCTGCTCGACCCGCAGCCCGTTGTGCCAGGGGTAGGTCAGCCGCTTCTCCTCGCCCTTGAAGTAGTACTCGACGTGGCACTGTCCGCAGACGAACGAGCGGAGCTCCTGGCGCGTCGCGTCACGGTTGACGTCGTAGTCCCAGACGCCCTGGGAGGCCTTCCAGTACTTGACCCCCTCGAGGAATCCCGGCCGCGTCACGCGCAGCTGCATCGTCGCCGGGTCGTGGCAGTCGATGCACGAAATCGGACGCTCGACCAGCTTGCGCGCCTCGGCGAACGGCAGCGGGTTCATCTTCTCGAAGCCCTTGATCACGTCGCCGTCCCCCTGGGTGCGGTACGGCACCCAGACCGAGGCGTGGCAGTGCAGGCAGGTCCCGGGCTGCTTGGCCGCCACCTGGCGCTGGGTGAAGGTCTGGTCGTCGAGCATGTAGGCGTGGCCGCGCTCCTCGCGGAAGTCGACGGCGAACGCGTAGCCGGCCCACATCGTCTTGAGCCGCGGGTCCTCCTCGATCCGCTCCTGGGACACCCGGCTTCGCGGGTCGTCCGGCGTGGGCGAGCGCGGCAGGGCCTCGCTGCCGCCGAACCTGGTCCGCACCTGGTCGGTGGTCCGCACGTAGAGATCGTACTGGTAGGGGAAGTTCTTGCCCCACAGCACCGGGTCGTCGGTGGTCTCGTCGAGCTCCACCACGCGGAAGAACGGGTTGCGCCCCTCGGCCTTGCGCTCGAAGATGTTCACCAGCAGCGCCGCCACCCCTGCGGTGACCAGCGTCGCCACCCCCGCCGCCACGGCCACCGTAAGCCAGCGCCGCCACCGGGAGCCGCCGGCCTCCGGACAGTCCGGCGGCGCCGCCACCGGCTTCGACTCCGCCGCCGGCTTCGATTCCGCCTCGGTCTGCTCGTCCCTCGTCTCGTCCGCCATCGAACTCCCGCTCCTCGCGCCCCGTCTTCCCGGGGCGCTAGGGATGCCCCACCTCGGCGTGGCACCGGATGCACGACGGGAACTCGCTCCCGTCGCTGCGCCCCACCATCATCTCCACCACCGGACCGTGACACTCGCGGCACGCCAGCTCCGTCACCCACTCGTTGCGCTTCGTGATCCGGATCGGGTCGGGGTAGTTGCCGGTCGTGAAGGCCCGCGAGTGGTTCCAGCCGTTGAGCGCCTTGGTGTAGTGCTTGGCCCAGAAACCGGGGGGCGTGTGGCAGTCGTTGCAGACCGCCACCGACCGGTGGCTCGACTTGAGCCACCCGTCGTAGTGGTCCTGCATCACGTGGCAGTTGGCGCAGGCGGCCGGGTCGTCGGTCAGGTACGAGAAGCCGCGGGCGTAGGCCACGGTGAACAGACCGAGCCCGCCGCCCGCACCGACCAGACCGGCAAGCACCAGCTGCACGACGAACGTGCGCCGCGACCACAAACCACTCGGCTTCGAACCTGCCGCGCCGGGCACCAGCACCACCCTCGCGCCGGAGTCCCGGCGCCCGGACATCGTCGCAGGCGGGCGGCGCGCCGGTCAAGTGGCTGTGGCGATTCGCGGATTCGGGAGCCGGGATGCGGGTTCCGCGGGCCAGGCGCATCGTCGGGTCCTCCGCCGTTGCCGCACGCTCCCGCACGGCCTACAGTCGAGCAGGTCCGGGGCGCACGATCGGACCCCGGGGAGGTCGAACGATGGCTCGAGCGTGGGTGGTCCTCGTCGGCGGCCTGGCCTGCACAACCCTCGTCGTCGGCTGCGACGACGGCTACTACATCTGGGTCCCGCCCGACGGCGCGACCGACGACGCGGAAGCCGGCGAACTGGGCGCCGACGCCGACGCCGAGCCCGACGGCCCCGGTGCGGACGCAGATGCCGACGCCGACGCCGAGCCCGACGGCCCCGGTGCGGACGCCGACGCCGACGCGGATGCCGACGCCGACGTCCCGCCGGTCACGTGCATTCCCGGCCCGAGCGCCGCGGCGCCGGACCCGGCGATCTCGACCTGCAACTACATGGACTGGAAGCTGGAGGCCGACGGCTTCTACAAGATCTCGCGCTTCGGGACGTCGGAGGACTCGACGACCTGGGGCCGCACGACGACCTGCGGCTACCTGCAGGGACACTACGACTACCACGACTGCGTGTTCGACAATCAGAGCGGCGGCTGCGTCGGCTCGGCGCACGCGATCCCGTGGGTCCAGGGGCACGTCGACTACGACGCGGCGACGCTGCTGGCGGTGGTGGACGCGCACCTCGACGGCGACGTGCCGGCGCCGGAGTACTTCTACGTGGCCGGCGCGCAACGGTTCCACTGCGGCTCGACGCTGCGCGTCACGGCCATCGACACCGGTCGGTGCGTGGTGGCCTACGCCGAGGACGGCGGCCCCGGCTCGACGTACGAGGGCCCGGACTACGGCGCGCGGCGGATCCTCGACTCCTCGCCGGCCGTCGTGCGCTACCTGCAGGTCGACGACTGGGGCTGGCGCGTGGCGGATCTGGTCTACGTGGAGTGGGGGCTGCCGGGGGACGTGCCGGGGCAGCGCTGCACGCGCTGCGAATCGTCGCCGGCCGCGGCGGGCTACCCGTTCGACGGCTCGCCCTTCGACCCGAACCACATGCTGCCGCTCGACTGCCGCGAGCCGGAGTGCGGCGACGGCGTGTGCGGGGCGGGGGAGACGGCGGAGAGCTGTCCCGCCGACTGCGCCCCCTGCGCGACGGTTCCCGCGGCCGGCCGCACGATCGAGGAGACCGACCCGTGCTTCGCCCGCGGGGGCACTCCGAGCTACTGGCACACCGAGACGGCGGGGAGCGGCGGCGCGCTCCTGTGGACCTACGCCACCGACGCGACGACACCGGACAACACCGGCACCTGGACGCTGAACCTCGCCGCCGCGGGGAGCTTCGAGCTCGCCGTGCACACGCCCGCGCCGTGGTCGACCAGCCGCCGGGCGACGTACCAGGTGACCCACGGCGGCACCACCGACCGCGTGACGATCGACCCGTCCGCGGTCGACGGCTGGCAATCGCTCGGCCGCTTCTCGCTCCCGGCGGGCGAGAGCCGCGTGCGGCTCGAGGACAACACCGGCGAGCCGTACAGCTCGCGGCTGCAGCTGGTGTTCGACGCCCTGCGCCTCGCGCCGTAGCCGCACGGCTACTCGAGCGCGAGCTCCGCTTCCCCGAACGTCCGGTCGCCCTCGAGCTCGGCGGCGTCCGAGCCGGCATCGGCCGGCGCGGGCGGGGCGACGGACGGCGGCGACGGCGGCACGGACGCCGGGCTCGTCGCCGGGCCGCCCGCCGG
>CAZMRP010000506.1:0-4423 GCA_964568275.1 uncultured Myxococcales bacterium | reverse complement strand
CCCTGACCCACATCAAGGCAAGGTGGCTGCCGCCGGAGTTCCCGACATCGCCGCCATCGTAGTCCACCTTCGACCACGATCCGCAGGATGTTCCGGCCTTCCGCTCCCGTCAAGTCGTGAGTCTTCCGCCGAAGCGCCGCCCTCGTCCTTGCGGTGTCGTGAAAACCACAATATGTTACATTTCACAGGCAAGGTGATGGGCACCGCGGGGGACATCGATGGGGTTCGGGAACGGCCAAGGCTGCCAGGCAGATCGCGCTTGGACTTCTTTCCCGCCCCCCCGTGTCGTCCGGACGCGTGCGGATGGCCACCTGCCGACTATGGCGCCGCGCCGCACACCTCGATCTCTCCGATGAAGAGCCAGTCCCGCTCCCAGGCCGTGCGAGTCTTCTCAAACGTCAGCGTCACGGTGCTGACGGACACCGCGGCACCCGACTGAGTCGCCCACGCACCCGTCCACGGACTGCCGGCGACGGTGGGCCCGTCGCCGAATGGGCTGACCATGCGATCGGGATTCCAGGTCTCCGCCCGCTGGACGTTGCCCATGTTATACCGGACGCCGTCGACGAGGAAGGTACCGCCCAGGCTGATGTCGACGGTGATGCGGCCCAACTGCGAGTAGTCGTCATTGACCCAGCCGGAGACGTAGTCCGGATAGGACAGACTGCCGTCGGTGATCTGACCCCCGATAGCGCGATCCGTTCTCTCCCATGCGCCGTTGGTAGTGATGGTGAACGGCCGCAACCTAGCGAGATTCCCGCAGGCGCTCCACGAACAGCTCGACGTGCAGGTCTGCGTGTGCGTCGTGCCGCATGGTGTAGAACAACTCCGCGTCTGGCCCGGGATGCACAGGTAGCCCTCGTCGGTCAGTCCGTCGCAGTCGTCGTCGGCACCGTTGCAGGTCTCCAACGGCGCCGTGCAGCTTGCCGGCGGAGCCGGTGTGCACGTCGTGCTGCACGGTCCTCTGCCGGTAGACCCGCACGACGTCGTGCACGCGGCGCTCGCAGACCCCTGAATGCAAGCGAAACCGTCGTCGCGCACCGTGTCGCAGTCGTCGTCGACACCGTTGCAGACTTCTGGCGGGGGCGTGCAGTCTGCCGAAGACGGGGACGTACAGGAACTGGTGCAGGTGCCCGTGCCAGCGCTTCCGCACGTGGTCGTGCAAGCAATGCCCGGCGCGCCGCGAACGCAGGCGAAGGACTCGTCGATTCCCCCGTCGCAGTCGTCATCCGCCCCGTTGCACGACTCGATCGGCGGGATGCAAGACGCCGGACCGGGTACGTCGCAGCCGACTCCACATATGCCGGTGCCGGTCGACCCGCACGTGGTGACGCACGCGATGCCGACAGCGCCCTGGATGCAGGCGAAGCCGTCATCAATCGCCGTGTCGCAGTCGTCATCGCGGCCGTTGCACGCTTCTGCCGGCGGGGAGCAACCGCCGCCGGTCGGCACCCGGCAGGAAGCAGAGCAGATGCCCTGGCCCGTCGAACCGCACGAGGTCGTGCAAGGAGTCAAGGCCCCTTGAATGCACGCAAATTCGTCGTCGGTCGTCCCGTCGCAGTCGTCGTCCATTGCGTTGCACGACTCCGCCGGCGGCAGGCATGCGCTTGGCTCAGGCGTCTCGCAGCCTGCGCTGCACAGCCCGGTCCCGGACGAACCGCAGGACGTTGTGCAAGCAGCGACCGTCAATTGAATGCACGGGAAGCCGTTGTCGGTCCGCCCGTCACAGTCGTCGTCCAGACCGTTGCAGATCTCGATCGGCGGCGCGCACGCTTCGGGCGGTGCAGCCGAGCACGCGACGGAGCATGGCCCCGTGCCCACCGAACCGCAACTCGTCTCGCATGGCGCATCCGTCGCACCCTGGACGCACGGGAAGTCCTCGTCGGCATCTCCGTCGCAATCGTCGTCGGAGCCGTTGCAGGTCTCGGCGGGCGGGGTGCACGCCGCGCTCCATCCGCAGTCGACGCATGCTTGCGTTCCGGTCGTTCCGCAGTCGGTGGCGCAAGTCCGGTCCGGTTCTCCGTCGCACTCCTCGACGCCGGCCTCGACGACGTGATCCCCACAACGGGCCGCCGTGCATGTTGGCAGACAGCCATCGGTCTCCACGGAATTCCCGTCGTCGCACTCCTCCCCCGCCTGCACGATTCCGTCGCCGCACGAGGGCAGCGCGCATCCGTTTGTACACCCGTCGTCGTCGACCGAGTTCCCATCGTCGCATCCCTCGCCGGAGTCGCGGACTCCGTCGCCGCACGAAGGAAGAGCGCAGGTCGTTCGGCAAGCGTCGGGCAAGGTGTCGCTATTGCCACCTTCCCCGTCGTCGCATTCCTCTCCGGCCTCGACCACTCCGTTTCCGCAAGCCGGCGTCGCGTCCTCGGCTTCAGAATCCAGGCTGTCCGCCGTGTCAGCATGATCTGGCGGTGTGTCCGCGATCCCATCGCCGCCCTGATCCGGCTGTCCGTCAACCGCGTCCGCCGCGTCGGCGTCGGCGCCGCCGCCGCATCCCATGCAGACGGCCAACAGCACGACGGCCAAAGCATGGCATCGACAACCTTTCGCCGGAATTCGCCACCGCGGATCCCCCCCCTCAGCTAGCCCTGGACGACATGCTTCGCCTTTCGCCCCCGATGAAGCGATGGACGCTAGCTGTTGCGACGACCCCTGGTCGGCGGTCGAATCATTCCTGGACAAGCGTGTCACGGAACTCCCTCCTCGCCGCGTCGGCATGCGGCTTGGCTGCCGTGTGCACAGGCCGGAACCCACGCGGCACGCGCAGCATCCTGGTTGCCGAGTTTCCAGAGCAAGTCGCCCTTGCGAAGCATGACGGCGGTGTTCGTCGCATCGTACGAGAGAGCGCGATCGTAGGCCGCGAGCGCTCGGCTGGTGTCCTCCATGGCGACGTACACGTCGCCGAGGCGCATCCAATGCGTCGGCATCTCGGGCTCTCGGCGCAGCGCCTCCATCGTGGCCGCGAGGGCGTCCGCAGTTCGTCCGATCTTCAAGAAGATGTAGGCCGACGCGCTGAACGGAATGGCGCGGCTCGGGTCCAGGGTGGCGGCCTGCTCGTAAGCGTGTAGCGCCGCGGCGTAACGGTCGCCCTCCTGAAGGGCGCGGCCCTGTGCGATGAACTCCTCCGCACCCACGGAATCGCCAGCAACTCCCGCCCACCGCTGGATATTGGGCAAGACCCCGGTCGACGCGTCCGACGGCGCGGCGGAGGCGCCTGGACCGTCCGAAGTGGGCGCGGACCCGGCCGGCCCGCCGCCGTCCACGTCACGGGCACCCGCAGTAGCGGTTTGAGGAGTCGATGCGGCAAGGGGGACTTCCGCGATCACGGACTCGTTCGTCGCCGGTTGTTCATTCCATGGGCCGGGCGACCAGAACCCGCGACACGACACGCGCGCCGACCGTGTCGGCTCGGCTGCCTGTCGAACCGCCTCCGCCGTTGCGGCAGCCGCTTCGGTGCTGGTCTTCAGCGCTGCAGAAAGCTCTCCCAGCTTCACCGCGGCCGCCTCTCGCCGTTGCACCGGGGCGACGAAGAAAGGTCCCCCGCTCCTGGCTTCGGCGTCCGCGGCGTGGAGCGCGTCGCCCAACCCCGCGGAGCCGTCGGTCGCGGCCTGGAGTGCCTGCCCGATCGCGTCCGCCGACGCCTGAATCTGGCTCCATCTGTCGGCCGCCAAGCTGGCCTGTTGCCACGCGTCGAGATATTCCGGACCCGCCGCCTCGAGCATGGACGCTGCGCCCCTCCAAGCGGAAGCCACAGTTGACGTTGCGGCGGAGAAGCCCTGCGCCGAGGCATCGCATGCCTTCATGGCAGCCTCCGCAATACTCCAGGCGGCACGTTCGGCTCGGCGACCGTTCGGCGGCAGGGCAACACCAACCAGGACGAGCCGCTGCGCGTCACCGAAGGTCTTGGACCAGGCGTCCAGTGCACGAACGAGTTCCTGCCAAAGCAGAACGTCTGCCCCAGCTTGCTCGATCAGCTTCTTGGACGCGGACCATGCAATCTCGCACGGACTGACCCCGGCCATTTCGGCATCCGCGGCCGCCTTGGCGGACTGCGACTGCAGATCAGTCGCCTCGGCCACTCCGGAAACGTTCGATGCCGCATGCCCCTGTGTCACCCTGTCGTCCGTTCGATTGTCGGTCTTCCCGCACGATGAGGTGGCGCAACCACAGCAGATCGCCAGCATGAGCGGCAGCAGATCCACAGTTCGTCTTGGTCGGCACATCAGCACCCTCCCCAGGCTCGATATCGTCCCGACTCGGCGCGACAGCACGCCCCACCTCCGTCCCGACCGCACGAGCCACCGCCGCGTCCTCAAGTCTTGATCCAACAGCCATGAGGTAACGGTGTCAAGTACTGAACACCATCCGTGATCGGTTAGCAACAATGCCGCACACTTACGCTGCCCTCCGGAGGAGT
>CAZMRP010000505.1:0-4435 GCA_964568275.1 uncultured Myxococcales bacterium | reverse complement strand
CGCTGCCGGGCCGGCTGCCTGCCGGTTGATGTCGCCGCGCTCGGGAACTCTTGATTGGAACCCATTGGGATCGTGTCAGAATCGACCCTCGACCCGGCCCCCGGCCCGGAGGAGTTCGAACCCGTGCGACCCCGCTAACTTGCGGAATCGTCACGACATGCTAGGCTTCGGTTCGCGCGTTGCACACGCGGCTGGAGGAGGGTTTCCATGAATCGTATTTGGATGATCGGACTGATCCTGGCTCTGACGGCCGTCGGATTCGGCTGCGGCGACGACAGCAGCACCAACCCCGACGCGGACGTCACCGACACCACCGACGTCACCGAGGGAGTCGACGTGGCGGCCGATGCCGATCCCGACGTTCCGGTGGACGGCACCGACGTGCCGATCGACGTGCCGATCGACACGCCGATCGACACCCCGACCGACACGCCGACGGACACTCCGCCGACGGTCTGCGGTCCGATTCCGGACGGCGAGTGCGAGGCGGACCAGGCCTGCGACATCCACGGTTGCGGCGACGGCGCCACCGGCTACTGCGTGCCGCTGCCGGAGGCCTGCCCCGACCTGTGGGAGCCGGTCTGCGGCTGCGACGGCGTGACCTACGGCAACGACTGCGAACGCCTCACCGCCGGCGTGCCGCTCGACCACGAAGGCGTCTGCGCGACGGCGGCCACCTGCGGCGGCGGCACCGAGCCCCGTTGCGAGGGCGAGGCGGTGTGCGACATCCGGGACTGCGCCGACGGCGCCTCGGGGGTGTGCGTCGTGCTGCCGGAGGTCTGCCCCGAGGACTGGGCGCCGGTGTGCAGCTGCGAGGGGCGCACCTTCGCCAACGACTGCGAGCGGCTGCGGGCGGGCGCGGCGCTCGACTACGAAGGCATCTGCGACACCGAAACGGCGTGCGGCGGCACCACGGGCGAGACCTGCGAGCGCGGCCAGACCTGCAACATCCTCGACTGCGGCGCCGACACCGCCGGCACCTGCGTCACGGTGCCCTGGGACTGCCCCGACGAGTACGAACCGGTGTGCGGATGCGACGGGCGGACCTACGACAACGACTGCTTGCGTATCCGGGCCCACGTGGCGCTGGACTTCGTGGGCGAGTGCCCGACGACGGTCTGCGGCGGCATCGGCGACATCGCCTGCCCCGAGGGCCAGGTCTGCGACATCCGCGTGTGCGACCTGGACGCCGAGGGCACCTGCGTCCCCGACCCCGCCGGCGAATGCCCGGGGCGCATCGACCTGGTCTGCGGCTGCGACGACACGACCTACGACAACGACTGCCTGCGCCTCGACGCCGGCGTTGCCCTCGACCACGAAGGCGCCTGCGGCGCCACGGCGTGCATCCCCGAGTGTCGGACGATGGGCGGCGGCCGCACGGGCTGGGTCGACCCCTGCACGGGCCGCATGATCTGCGCCGTGGCCTGCACCGGCTGCACCGCCACCTGCGAGGAAGTGGGCACGCGCAGCGAGGGATGGTACTCGACCTGCACCGATCCCACGGTCCACGCCGGCTGCCCCGGGACGACGATCGAGGACCTGATCCGCTACGACACCACCTGCGGCTAGCTCGACCGCCCGCGTTTGCCCCGCCCGCCCCGTCCCGCTAGACTCGCCGACGCATGACGGTCCGTTCCCGCCGGGTCCCGAGCCTGCTGCTGGCGCTGCTGGCGCTGCTGTCGACGCTCCCGGCCCGCGCGGCGGAGGCCCCGGCCGTGCTCGAGCCCGACCGCCGCTGGCTCAACGTCGGGCTGTCCCTCGGCACGGGCTACGCCACGGTCGACTCGGCCGACGCCGGCAGCGCCGACCTGCTCGTCACCCAGCTCGGCGTGCGCTCGATCCTCTGGACCCAGTGGGAGGCGGCGCTCGACCTGCGCGTCAACTTCGACCCGACGCGCCCCGGTTCCGGGGCCGTGCATTCCTACGACCTGCTGCTGTGGCTCAACGCCGACATCGACCTGATGCCGCTGGTGCTGTTCGTCGGCGTCGGCGGCGGCGCCGTGTTCGAGGGCGCCGTGCCGTTCGCGCTCCACGGTACCGTCGGCGCCTGCGTCGGGCTGGCGCTGTGGTTCGAGGCCGCCTGGCGGCTCACGCTGCGCGGCGCCCAGCGCTGGGTCTTCGCCGCCGACGGCTCGATCTCGGGCAGCGATCCCACCGCCAGCTCCTCGCCGTTCCTGCCCACCGAGGTCCTGCTCTCGGGCGAGTATTTCTTCTAGCCCCGGGAACTTCCGACAACGGGATTGGTCGCAATCCCCCTTTGCGGTACCGTGGCGTGGACCGCGCCGGGGACGACGCGGCGACCGACCGAACGGAAGCCAAGGGAGGTGGACGATGCGCAGGGGAACCAGGGGGAGACTCATCGTGGCGGCGGCGGCGGTGCTGGCGGCGACGGGAGCGCTGGCGACGGGCGGCGGTTGCGGCAAGCGGGGCCACGCGGCGCCGGTGGTGGCGAGCGGCCTGCCGGTGCAGCGGGTCGTCCTGTACCGGAACGGCGTGGGCTACTTCGAGCGGGCGGGCAAGGTCGATGGCGACGAGGTGAAGTTCAAGGTGCGCAAGTCGCAGGTCGGCGACTTCCTCGCCTCGCTGACCGTCGTGTCGCGCGACGGTCAGCCGGTCGAGTTCGTGTCGTTCCCGATCGAGCAGGACGAGCCGAAGTCGCCGGAGACGCCGGTCCCGGCCCCCGGATGCTGGCCCGGCTGCCCGTGGCCCGCGCCGGGAACCTGCCCGGCCGTCCCGCCCGACCCCGACGAGCCGGACGACGGCGCGGCGGACGACGACGAGGATACGCTGGAGATCGTCGTGCGGCTGCAGGGCGGCAAGACCGCGCACGACGTGTTGATCTCGTACGTCGTCGAGTCGCCGATCTGGCGGCCGACCTATCGCATCGTGCTCTCCGATCGGCCGGAGCGGGCGCTGCTGCAGGGCTGGGCCGTGGTGCAGAACACCTCCGGCGAGGACTGGACGGACGTGGCGCTGACGGTCACCGAGGGGGCGCCGCTCACGTTCCGCGCCGACCTCGCCAACCCGTTCGTGCCGCAGCGGCCGCTGGTCACCGACCGGGGCGAGATCGTGCAGGCGGCGGTCGCCTCGTCGGTCTCGGTCTCCGACGAGACGCGCCGCCGCCTGGCGACGCTCGAGGCCGACGACGACCGCGAGGCGAAGGACCTGGCGAACGCCTGGTCCGCGCCGGCCGAGGAGGCGGAACGGAGCGTGGGGCTGGGGGACCTGGGACAGATGGGGCACGGCGCCGGCGGGGGAGGCTCCGGCTACGGCCGGGCGGCCGGCACGACGGCGGCCCGCGCCCCGGCCCCCGACGTGCGCCTCGGCGATTCGGCGACGATGGGGGCGCTGTCGCGGGAGGTGATCCGGCGCGTCGTCACGCAGCAGCGCAGCCGGATCCGCCTGTGCTACGAGTCGGCGCTCCGAACCGACCCGGGCCTGGCGGGTCGCGTGACCGTGCGGTTCCAGATCGCGCCCGAGGGCAACGTGACGTCCGCCGAGGCGGTCGACAACACGACCGGCAACGCCGTCGTCGGGACCTGCATCGCGGCCGCCGTGCGGCGCCTCAGCTTCCCGCAGGGCGAGGGGACCACCAGCGTGTCCTACCCGTTCACCCTGCAGTCCGGCGGGGACGGGGACGCCCCGGCGGCGCAGCTCGCGGAGGCCCCGGCGGTCGTCGCCCCGCCGCCCGCGGGCCTGGAGGCCGGCGGCGCCCAGGCCAGCCTCGCCCTGCTCGCCCTGGGCAGCCAGGAAGGCGGGATCACGACCTACCGCTCCACCGCCCCGGTCACCATCGCCGACCAGGCGTCGACCCTGGTGGCGATCCTCAACCGCGACGTCGAGGCCCACGACGCGCTGCTGTTCCGCCCCGACGCCGGCGTCCCCGCCTCGTCGAGCAGCCCGTTCCGCGTGGTGCGCTTCGTCAACCAGACCGACGTGACCCTCGAGCGGGGACCGGTGGCGATCTTCGCCACCGAGCGGTTCCTCGGCCAGGGGGTGCTCGAGCCGCTCCCCGCCGGCGCCACGACGTCGATCCCGTACGCCATCGAGCGCGGCGTCACGGTCTCGGTGGAGTCCGGCTCCGACGTCGAGGAGGCGTCGCTGGTCAAGGTCGTGCACGGCACGCTGACGATCAAGCGCTACTCGGTGCGCAAGACGAAGTACGTCGTGCAGAACCTGACCGGCCAGGGCGCCAGGCTGTTCGTCCAGCACACCCGCCGCGCGGGCTGGGAGCTCAAGAACCTCCCCGCCGGCTCGGAGGAGGTCGATGCGCTGACCGTGATCGTCCCCGTGGAGCTGGCGACGCAGGCCAAGACCGAGATCGAGATCCTCGAGCGCTCGCCGATGACGCAGGAGGTGCAGATGCTGAGCCCGGACGCCCGGGCGGCGGTGCGGCTGTACCTGGCGGGACCGGCGGTCGATGACGCGATGAGCC
>CAZMRP010000504.1:0-4441 GCA_964568275.1 uncultured Myxococcales bacterium | reverse complement strand
CGCACGACCCGGAGGGGCCGCCGCCGGCGGCGCCGGCCGACCCGCAGCCGCCGAAACCGAGCGCCAACGCCGAGTGGGTGCCCGGCTACTGGCACTGGAGCGGCTTCGCGTGGGGCTGGATCGCGGGCTGGTGGCGGGTGCCCGAGGGGGACCTCGAGGCCGGATTGACGGTGCACGCCCCGGAGGCGCCGCCGGCGCTGCGGGAGGAGACGCCGCCGACGCGACCCGCGGCGAACGCGGTCTGGACCGCCGGCTTCTGGCAGTGGGACGAGGCGGCCTGGGTCTGGGTCAAGGGGAGCTGGCAGCTCCCGCCGCAGCCCGCGGCGACCTGGCGCCCCGCGGAGTGGCGGGTCGAGGCCGCGGGCGCGGTGTTCGTCCCCGGCGGCTGGAGCCTGCGCCTCGGCCCCTGACCGTCAGCGTCGCTTGTCGTACCGGCAGGGGTTCTCGCAGCGCTCGGGGATCGGCGCCGGACCCATGTACTCGCAGTCGCAGCACGCCTCCTCCGCCGTCGGGCAGGTGGCGTCGCTCTCGCAGTCGTAGCGGCAGCCGGGCGGGTAGACCGGCGGCGGGCCGTAGGCGTTCATCGGCCCGCACGGGTCGGGGCAGTCGACGGCCGCGTCGGCCTCGACGCCGGCGTCCTCCGGCGTCGGGAAGCCGTACATCGGCACGCCGTAGTCGTTGACCGCACACGGGTCCGGGCAGCCCGGCGGGATCGGGGACGGACCCATGTAGTCGCAGTCGCAGCACGCCTCCTCGTAGGTCGGACAGTGGACGTCGCCGGCGTCGACCGGCGGCGGGCCGTAGTAGAACGTCCCCTCGCCCGAGCCGTCCGGCACGGCCACGTCTTCCGGCGGCACGACGACGTCCTCCGGGGCCGACGTCGCGTCGAACTCGGCGTCCGGACCCTCGTACCAGTTGTGGTACGACTCGTAGCAGCCGGCGAGGCCGAGGGTCGCGACGATGGCGGCGGGCGCCAGCCCCTCGACGAACCAGCGCCGCGGTCCCTTGCGCGCGCGGGCCGCCTCGACGGAGACGCGGTAGTAGCAGAACCGGTTCTCGTACAGCGTGCCGCCGTGGGCCAGCGCGGTCCAGTGGCACCCGGCGCGGCAGATCGCCGCGTAGGGGCAGGTGCGGCAGAAGCCGGTGAGCCGGGCCGGATCGAAGCAGCGGTTGTAGGCGAAACCGCCGGGGCGGAACCAGATGTCGGCCAGCGCCTCCGCGCGGACGTTCCCCTCGACGAACTCGTCGGTCCCGTGGCGCGCCGACGGCAGGGCCAGGCACCCCTTGACGTTGCCGGCGCTCTCGATGCCGATGGCGCGGCAGCCGGCGTAGCAGCCGGTCCAGAACCCGAGGTCCTTGCGCCACGACCCGCGCAGCGCCTGCTCGTGGGGACCGAAGTAGCCGATGCTGTCCGAGGCCTCGACGTAGGGCAGCCCGCGCTGCTTGAGCGCCACCATCTTCGGCACCAGGCGCAACAGATCGCGCGGGTCGAGGATCATCTCGCGGTGGTGCGCCGCCTCGCCGGCGGGGTTGCAGAGCTGGAGCTTCCACGAGCGGACGCCGAGCCCCTCGAGCCGCTGGTGCAGCTCGTCGAGCTGGTCGATGTTGTGACGGTGGACGTGGGTCGCGGCGCAGGTCGGCAGCCCCGCCGCCGCCGCGGTCTCGAAGGCGGCGACGACGCGGGCGTAGCCGCCCCGCCGGCCGCGCATCCGGTCGTGGGTCGCCGCCAGGCCGTCGACGCTGAACGTCACGGCGGCCACGCCCGCCTCGACGGCCCGCCGCGCCGCGGCGGCGTCGAACGCCAGGCCGTTCGAGATCATCCCGACCTGGACGCCGGCCCCCGCGAGCCGTGCGGCCAGTTCGGGCCAGTCGTGCCGCAAGAGCGGCTCGCCGCCGGAGAGGGTCACGTGCTCGCAACCGAGCGCGGCGAGCTGGTCGATGACGCCGAACGCCTCGGCCGTCGTCAGCTCGTCGTCCCGCGGCCGCCCGGCGTGGGAGCCGCAGTGGCGGCAGGCGGCGTTGCAGGCCAGCGTCAGCTCCCAGACGCAGGTCCGCGGCTTGTAGCCCAGCTTGTCGATGTACTGTCGCATGGTCGGACACTCCTCCGAGGGCGGAGCGTTTGCAAGTCGCTTGCCGACCGGGGCGCGGCGGGTGTCCCGTCTAACCGACCGGAATCACGATACTCCCCGCCCGCGCGAGCGACGGAGGTCGGGCGCGATGCGGCACACCGCGGCACAGCGCCGGGCCCGATCGGCCCGGCGACGGGGACTGTGGCCGGGAAAGCGCGGAGGACCGGGCGGGGCGAACCGCCACGGTCCGGACCGGCGACAGGCAAGCGTCGTCCGCGGAACCGGAGGTTCCCCGTTGACAAGGCTCTCCGGGGATGGCAAACGTCCGATTGCTGAATCGCGGTTCATGAACCGTGGGGCCGGGTGGAACGGACGGGCACGATGCGACGGGTCGACCGGGCGAAGAAGCGAGAGCGGATCCTGAAGGCGGCGGTACGGGTGTTCGCGCGGCACGGTTTCTACGTCAGCCGGGTGTCGCAGATCGCGCGGGCGGCCGGGGTGGCCGACGGGACGATCTACCTCTACTTCCGCAACAAGGACGACATCCTGATCTCGATCTTCGAGGACCGCATCGACGCCTTGTGCCGGCTGGTGGAGAAGGAGACCGCCGACCTCGCCGATCCGTCGCTCAAGCTGCGCAAGATCGTCGACCTGCAGCTGGGGACGGTGCGCAAGCACCGGGACCTGGCGGAGGTGGTGTCGATCAACCTGCGGCAGTCGAACCGGTTCCTCAAGCAGTTCGCGGCGCCGAGGTTCAACCGGTACCTCGACCTGATCGCGGACGTGGTGACCGCCGGGCAGCAGCGGGGGGTGTTCCGGAGCGACATCTCGCCGCGGGTCTTCGCCTGCGCGATGTTCGGGGCGCTCGACGGCTTGACCTTGACCTGGGTCATCGGTAAGAGCGCTCCGGAGCGGCTGAAGCGGGCGGCCGAGGGGGCCGCGACGATTCTGATCGAGGGAATTCGCAAGCGTCCGGCGCCGGCTCCGCGCCGGGAGAGGAAAGGAGGAAGGACGTGAAGATCCTGGTGCCCCTCAAGCGGGTCGCGGACCCGGACAATGCGAACAAGGTGAAGATCTCGCCCGACGGCAAGAAGGTGACGTCGGAGGGGTTGGAGTGGAAGCTCAACCCGTTCGACGAGTACGCCGTGGAGGCCGCGCTGCGCATCACCGAGAACAAGACCAACAACGCCCGGCTGGGCGAGGTGGTCGTGGTCTGCGTGGGCCCGGCCGAGGCCAAGCAGCAGGTGACGCAGGCGCTGGCGATGGGCGCGGACCGCGGAATCCTGATCGACGCCGCCGACGACGCGCTCGACGCGAGCGTCGTGGTCGACGTGCTCGAGAAGGTCGTGGCCGAGGAGAAGCCCGACGTGGTGCTGGCGGGCAAGCAGGAGGTGGACGGCGACTCCAACCAGGTCCCCCAGATGCTCGCCGTGCGCCTGGGCTGGCCGCAGGCCACCTTCGCCGCGCACATGAACCTGCCCAAGGAGCTCGGCACGGCGCTGGTGACCCGCGAGGTCGACGGCGGCGTGGCGAAGCTCGAGGTGACCTTCCCCGCGGTGATCTCGGTCGACCTGCGGATCGTCGCCCCGGACGCCGTGAAGAACGGCAACACCCCCGACGCCGAGAAGTACCCCGAGGGACCGCGCTACCCGTCGCTGCGCGGGATCATGCAGGCGAAGAAGAAGCCGCTGGCGGCCAAGAAGCTCGCCGACTACGGCGTCACCCCGGCCCTGCGTCTGGAGTACCTGAAGTTCGAGCCGCCGCCGCAACGCAAGGCCGGCGCCAAGGTGCCCGACGTCGAAACCCTCGTCGCCAAGCTCAAGAACGAGGCGCGGGTCATCTAGGCGGGGAGGGAGGTTGAACATGGCCAACGTTCTGGTGATTGCAGAGTTGTTCGAAGGCAAGGTGCGCAAGGGCTCGCTGTCGGCGATCACGTTCGCCCAGCAGGCGGCGGCGATGGTCGGCGGCGGCTACGACATCCTGGCGGCCGGCCCGGGCGCCAAGGCGGCCGCGGCCACGCTGACCGGTTTCGGCGCCGAGCACGTCCTGGCGGCCGAGCTGCCCGACTACGTCGCCGAGGTCTACGCCCCGGTGGTGGCCGGCGCCGGCAAGGCCTACAAGATCGTCTGCGCCACGGCCACGACCTTCGGCAAGGACCTGTTGCCGCAGGTCGCCGAGCACCTCAAGGCCGGGATGGCCAGCGACGTCGCCAAGGTCTACGACGACGGCGGGCCGACCTACGTCCGGCCGATGTACGCCGGCAACGTGCTCGCGCACGTCAAGGTCAAGACGCCGATCCAGGTGGTCACCGTGCGGCAGACCGAGTTCGAGGCGGCGGCCGCGGGCGCCGGCGCCTCGCCGGTCCAGGACGC
>CAZMRP010000503.1:0-4446 GCA_964568275.1 uncultured Myxococcales bacterium | reverse complement strand
GGGAGGCCGTCGATGTCGCCGGCGCCGGCGGCGGCGGCGAGCAGCGAGCGGCCGGCGGCCCGGGCGTGGTCCGCCAGCCGCTCGGCGCTGACCTTCCCCACGCCCCGGGCGGGGACGTTCACGATCCGCAGGAAGCTGACGTCGTCGGCCGGGTTGACCAGCAGCCGCAGGTAGGCCAGCAGGCTCTTGACCTCGGCCCGCTCGTAGAACCGGAAGCCGCCGACCACCACGTACGGCAGGCCGCGCCCGCGCAGCGCCTCCTCGAGCACGCGGGACTGGGCGTGGATCCGGTAGAACACCGCCTGGTCGGCCAGCGCCTGGCCCTCGGCGCGTGCTGCGGCCACCAGCCGGGCCACCGCGCCGGCCTCCTCCCGCTCGTCGCCGGCCAGCACGACCTTGACCGGCTCGCCGGGCGGGTTGGCGGTCCACAGCTCCTTGGCGTGGCGCGAGCGGTTCTGCTGGACCACGGCGGCGGCGGCGGAGAGCACGTTGCGGGTCGAGCGGTAGTTCTGCTCGAGGCGCACGACGACGGTGCCGGGGAAGCGCCGGTCGAACTCGAGGATGTTCTTCACCTCGGCGCCGCGCCAGCGGTAGATCGACTGGTCGTCGTCGCCCACCACGCACACGTTGCGTTCCGCGTTGAGCAGCAGCTCGATCAGTCGGAACTGGATCTTGTTGGTGTCCTGGAACTCGTCGACCAGCAGGTGCCGGAAGCGGTTCCGCAGCTCCTCGCGCAGCGCCTCGTGCTGCTCGAGCATCCGGACGGCGAGGACCAGCAGGTCGCCGAAGTCGGCGGCGTTGTGCCGGCGCAGCCGGGCGTCGTATTCGACGTAGACGCGTTGGGCCAGCTCGTCCGCCGTGGAGCGCACGGGCACGTCGTGCGGCCCGCGGCCGTCCTGCTTGGCGCGGTCGATGCGGACCTGGGCGTCGCGGGGCGCGCACAGGTTGGGGTCGATGTCGAGCTCCTTGATGATCCGCGTGATCAAGGTCCGCGAGTCGTCGTCGTCGTAGATCGTGAAGTCGGGCTGGAGGCCGGCGGGGCCGGGCCAACGGCGCAGCAGGCGCGCGCAGGTGGCGTGGAAGGTGCCGAGCCAGATCTGCGCGGCGTCGGGGCCGAGCAGTCGCTGGACGCGCTCGCGCATCTCGCCGGCGGCCTTGTTGGTGAAGGTGACGGCGAGCACGCGCCAGGGGGCGACGCCGAGCTCGGCGCAGAGCCGGGCGACGCGGTAGGTGATGACGCGGGTCTTGCCGCTGCCGGCGCCGGCCAGCACGAGCAGCGGGCCGTCCCCGTGGAGCACGGCGCGGCGTTGCGGCTCCGACAGGTCGTGCGTGAAGTCCATCCGTCGTCTTCTTCGTCAACCGCGGCGACGTCGGCGGCGCAAGCCGAGCAGCAGGGCGGGGAGCAGCAGGCCGAGCCAGGCGGGGGTGCGGGCCGCGCCGGGGGCCCGGCAGCCGCAGCCGTCCTCGAGCACCTCGTTGGGCACGCAGATCGGCCCCGCGCCGGACACCGCGCTGCAGCTCAGGCCCGTGGGACAGGTGCACGAACCGCCGCAGGGGCGGGTGCAGAACGTCAGCTCCGAGTAGGTCGCGCACCAGCCGGACTGGCACTCCTGGTTGAGCGCGCAGCCGCCGCCGAGGAACTGGCCCGGGGCGATGCAGCGCTGCTCGGGCGTGCCGTCCGGTGCCGGGATGCTCTGGCAGGTGGCTCCGGCCGGGCAGCGCCCGTCGGTGCAGTCGGCGGTGCAGCGCTTGGGCAGCCGCGGGTCGGGCGTGCGGCACAGGCCGACCACGCAGTCCAGGTCGCTGTTGCAGGTGTCGCCGAACATCCCCGCGCCGCACAGGCAGACCCCGCAGCTCGCGGACTCCAGCGGCTGGCACGATTCGCCGAACCCGCAGCCGGAGTCGAACGAGCTGGGATTGCAGGGGGTGAGGCAGATCCCGCCGAGCAGCGTCTCGCAGAACCCCGAGGCGCACTCGGTGTCGACGCCGCAGGCCGTGCCGTTCGGCCCGGCGCCGGCGCCGCCGCGTCGGCAGATCCCCGCGCCGCAGCTCTCGCTGTCGCAGTAGAAGCCGGCGCCGCAGTCGGTCAGCGGACGGAACGGGTCGCAGCTCCGCGAGCAGTACCCGTCCACGCACAGATTGCTGCCGCACTCGTCGTGGCTCGCGCACGGCTCGCCGAAGGCCCGCGCCGTGGGCGGCACCGGGACGCAGACGTTGGCCTCGCAGCGCTCGCCGGCGTCGCAGTCGGTGTCGACGTTGCACTCCACCGTGACGTCGGGGACGCAGTTGGGCGCCTCGCAGTGGTAGCCGCTCGGGCACTCGGCGTTCGTGGTGCAGCCCGAGCTGGAGCCGCGGCAGTCGCCGTCGCTCGGGGCGCATTGCGAGGGACCGCCGGAGACCGCGAAGCACTGGTTGCCCGCGCCGCAATCGGCATCGGTGGTGCAGTTGCGCCCGCAGTAGGTCCCGCCGTCGACGAAGCCCGAGAGGCACAGCCCCTCGGCGCAGTCCTCCGCCGACGAGCACGGGTCGCACATCCCGCCCGCGGTCGTGTTGCGCACGCAGTTGGGCGCCTCGCAGTGGTAGCCGACGGGGCAGTCGGTGTCGGACGTGCATCCGCTGCTGCCGCACGTCTCCTCGTACAGGTAGCGGCACCCCGCCATGTCGTCCTCGGCCAGCGAGCGCGAACCGGTGCCGCCGGAGTAGATCCCGTACATCGTCGACGACGAGTAGGCGGAGCTGTACAGGTCGCCGAGGCCGAGAAAGTGCCCGATCTCGTGGGTCAGGATGCTCTGGGTGTCGACCCCGCCGCTGCCGGTGGTGTTCCAGGTGTGGTGCACCCCGTTGCAGTCGATGTCGGCCTCGACGATCGTGCCCGAGCCGAACCAGTCCGAGCAGACCGCAATCGCACCCGAGTCGTAGCGCCAGCCGCTCTCGCTCCAGGAGACGACGTTGGAGCCGCTGGAGCCGGAGGCGGTCATGCTGCTCCGGCCGCGGTAGTCGAAGGCGATGTAGCAGCAGTCGACGTTCTGCCAGGTGTCGAACGAGGTGCGGACCGCGGTCTCGGTGGTGTCGATTCCGAGGTCGGCGCTGCCGTTCTGGTTGAGGTACCAGGCGACGGGGATGTCGCTCCGCGGCCAGCGCGACGGCGGCGAGGTGATCGTCGTGTAGGCCGCGGCGTCGGCCGCGACCAGCAGCGTCAACAGGCCGAGGAGCCGCGCGGTCACGGCGCCACCTCCCCGCGCAGGCAACGGATCCGCGCCAGCGCCTCCTCGAGGTCGAGCGTGATCGGCCGCACCCGGTCCACCGCGCGCAGCGTCCCCTGGGCGTCCGGGAAGGCCAGCGCCAGACCGTCGGGGTACTGCTGGACGGCGTCGAACCCGCCGCCGAGCCGCGGCAGCACCGTGAACTTGCCCTGCGCCAGGCCGACCACCGCGTGCACCGGCACGCCGTCGAGGTCGACGCCCGTCACGCGCAGGAACAGCAGCGCCCGCTCCCCCTGACGGAACTCCGGCATCCCGGGGACCGCCAGCCCGACGTCGCCGACTTGCCCTCCGGGCTGCACGATGCGCACCAGCGGCCCGACCGAGGCGGTCGACAGCTCGGTCTCCACCCGGATCTCGACCACCGTCTCGATGATCGTCTTGTCCGCCGACCAGCGCGGCGAAAGGTCGACCACCTCGCCCAGCACGACCCGGTGCGCCTGCACCGCGAGCTGGTCGAAGTCCAGCGCGACCACCACCGCCGCGCGGACGGGCGTCGCGAGCGCCACCAGCAGCCCGAGCGCGGCAACCAGCGTCAGCGTCCTTGGGATGGTGTTCATCGTCCGAACCTCCCGCCGCCCCAGCGACGAAGGAGTATACCGCGCCCGGCGGGCGAGGGGAGGGGGTGGACGGAATTTCGCGCCAGGTCGCCAAGCCGCCAAGTCGCGGGTGGGGGAGGAATTCGCGCCAAGCCGCCAAGAGATGCCCTCCTCGCGCGGAAGCGCGAGGAGGGCCGTATCCGGGCCTGCTTGGCGTCTTGGCGCGCGGCCTGTCCCCGTGCGCGAGGCGTTCTTGTGTCTTGGCGCGCGGCCTGTCCCGGCGCGCGTGGCGTCTTGGCGCGAGAAGTGGCTGCCGGCGGCCGATTTCCGTAGGATGGCGGTCGTCGGGAGCGACGGGAATGCGCGCGGTTCGGCTGCAGACGGTCGTCTCGGACGGGTGCTCGTTCACGGCGGGGCTCGCCACGGCGCTGGTGCAGGTGGTGCTGGTGCGCGAGTTGTTCGGCGTGCTGGAGGGGCACGAGGTTTCGGTCGCGTTGTCGCTGGCGGTCTGGGTGGCGGGGATCGCGCTGGGGGCTCTGGTCGGCGCTCGGCTGGCGGCGCGGGCGCGCATCGATGCCGGTCACCTGGTGCTGGCGGCGGCGCTGCTGGCCGCGGCGGCGTTCGGCGGCCTGGCGGCGCTGCGCGAC
>CAZMRP010000502.1:0-4458 GCA_964568275.1 uncultured Myxococcales bacterium | reverse complement strand
GCCGTCGTCGTTGCCCTCGGTGTGGATCGATTCGGTCACGCCGCGGCCGGCGAAGATGTCGTGGATCTTCCCCACGCCGATCACCGGCCAGCCGGCGCCGGCCAGCGCGTCGAGCACGGTGGGGCGGGGCGGGGGCATCGCGTAGTCGCGCCGGTCGTAGGTCCGCCGGAACGCCCCGGGCGACCCCTCGAACGGCCGCGCGATCACGCGCCCGATGTGGAACGGATCGATGATCTCCCGCGCGATCGAGCAGGCCCGGTACAGCTCCTCGAGCGGCACGGTGCCGGTGTGGGCGGCGACCTGGAACACCGAGTCGGCGCTGGTGTAGAGGATCCACCTGCCGGTGGCCAGGTGCTCGGGACCCAACTCGTCGAGGATCTGCGTGCCGGAGGCGGCCTTGTTGCCCAGCACGTCGCGGCCGGTGCGGCGCACGAACGGCTCGACGATCTCCGGCGGGAAGCCGCGGGGGAAGGTCGGGAACGGCCGCTCGTTCGGGACGCCGGCCAGCTCCCAGTGCCCGGTCGTGGTGTCCTTGGCCGGGCTGCGCTCGGCCATCCGGCCGGTCCAGGCCTCCGGTCGCGGGGTCGGCGGCACGCCGCGGATCGGGTGGGCGTTGCCGAGCCCCAGCCGCCCGAGGTGCGGCAGGCGCAGACCGCCCACGGCCGCGGCGACGTGGCCGAGCGTATCGGCGCCGGCGTCGCCGAAGTCGGCGGCGTCGGGCAGGGCGCCCGCACCCACGGAATCCAGCACGATCAAGAAGGCGCGTCGATTGGTGGACATCGACCGCCGTGCGTAGTCGTCCGGCGGGCGCCGGTCAACCCCGCTCAGCGGCGCTTGAGCGAGGCGCGGATCAGGTCGAGGTTCATGCGGGCGATGAAGTCCATCGAGACCTCCTTGGGACAGGCGGCCTCGCACTCGCCGTGGTTGGTGCAGGCGCCGAAGCCCGCCCGCTCCATCGCGGAGATCATCGCGCGCGCCCGCTCGAAACGCTCCGGCTGGCCCTGGGGCAGCAGGCCGAGGTGTCCGAGCTTGGCCGAGGTGAACAGCATCGCCGAGGCGTTGGGGCAGGAGGCGACGCAGGCGCCGCAGCCGATGCAGGCGGCGGCGTCCATCGCGCGCTCGGCGTCCGGCTTCGGCACCGGGATCGCGGCGGCCTCGGGCGCCGCACCCGTGCGGACCGAGATGTAGCCGCCGGCCGTGACGATCGCGTCGAAGGCGCTGCGGTCCACTGCCAGGTCGCGGATCACCGGGAAGGCCTTGGCCCGGAACGGCTCGACGTAGATCACCGCGCCGTCGCGGAACGAGCGCATGTGGAGCTGGCACAGCGTGGTGCCCTCCTCGTGCCCGTGGGCGAAGCCGTCGACCACCGCGCCGCACATGCCGCAGATCCCCTCGCGGCAGTCGTGGTCGAACGCGATCGGGTCCTCGTTCTTGGCGATCAACCGCTCGTTGACGATGTCGAGCATCTCGAGGAACGAGGTGTCGGGGCTGATCTCCTCGGCGGGATAGGTCACGAGCCGGCCCTGGGCGTCGGGGCCCGCCTGGCGCCAGACCTTGAGCGTGAAGTTCATGGCTCGCCTCTCCTCCACGACTACTTGTAGTTGCGCTGCGCCGGCTTGATGTGCTCGAACCGCAGCGGTTCCTTGTGCAACTCGGGAACGACGCCGTCGCCCTTGAATTCCCAGGCCGCCACGTAGGCGAACTTCTCGTCGTCGCGCTTCGCCTCGCCCTCCGCCGTCTGGTGCTCCTCGCGGAAGTGGCCGCCGCAGGACTCCTCCCGCCCCAGCGCGTCCCGCACCAGCAGTTCCGCGAACTCGAGGAAGTCGGCGAGGCGGTAGGCCTTCTCCAGCGTCTGGTTGAACGAGTCGGCGGTCCCGGTCACACGCAGGTTGCGCCAGAACTCGTCGCGGATCTTCGGGATCTCCTCCAGCGCCTGGCGCAGGCAGGCGTCGTTGCGGCCCATCCCGCAGTTGTTCCACACCAGCTTGCCGAGCTGCTTGTGCAGCGAGTCCGGGGAACGCTCGCCCTTGATCCCCAGCAGCTTCGTGATGCGGGCGCGGGCCTGCTCCTCCACCGCGCCGAACTCGGCGTGGTCGTCGCCGACCTTGCTCTTGCCGGCGGTCGCCAGGTAGTCGCCGATCGTGTAGGGCAGGACGAAGTAGCCGTCGGCCAGGCCCTGCATCAGTGCGCTGGCGCCCAGCCGGTTCGCGCCGTGGTCGGAGAAGTTGGCCTCGCCGATCACGAACAGACCGGGCAGGTTGGACATCAGGTTGTAGTCGACCCACAGCCCGCCCATCGTGTAGTGGCTCGCCGGGAAGATCCGCATCGGTACCGTGTACGGATCCTCGGCCGTGATCTTCTTGTACATGTGGAACAGGTTGCCGTAGCGCTCCTCGATCACGGGACGTCCCAGGCGCCCGAGGGCGTCGGCGAAATCGAGGTACACGCCGAGGCCGGTCTGGCCCACACCGCGCCCCTCGTCGCACACCTGCTTGGCGGCCCGCGAGGCCACGTCGCGCGGCACGAGGTTGCCGAAGGCCGGATAGCGCCGCTCGAGGAAGTAGTCCCGCTCGGCCTCGGGAATCTCGGGCGCGGCCCGCTGCTCGCCCTTGGCCTTGGGGACCCAGATCCGCCCGTCGTTGCGCAGCGACTCGCTCATCAGCGTCAGCTTCGACTGGTGGTCGCCGCTGACCGGGATGCAGGTCGGGTGGATCTGCGTGAAACACGGGTTGGCGAAGAACGCGCCGCGACGGTGCGCCCGCCAGATCGCGGTGGCGTTGCAGCCCTTGGCGTTCGTCGACAGGTAGAACACGTTGCCGTAGCCGCCGGTGCCCAGCACCACCGCGTCCCCCGCGTGCCGCGCGAGCCGGCCCGTGACCAGGTCGCGGGTCACGATGCCGCACGCGCGGCCGTCGACGACCACCAGGTCGAGCATCTCGCAGCGCGGGTGCAGCTTGACCCGTCCCGCAGCGACCTGGCGCATCAGCGCCGAGTAGGCGCCGAGCAGCAGCTGCTGGCCGGTCTGGCCGCGGGCGTAGAAGGTGCGCGAGACCTGCGCGCCGCCGAACGAGCGGTTCTCCAGCGTGCCGCCGTACTCGCGCGCGAACGGCACCCCCTGGGCCACGCACTGGTCGATGATCGAGTTGGAGACCTGGGCCAGCCGGTAGACGTTCGCCTCGCGCGCCCGGTAGTCGCCGCCCTTGACCGTGTCGTGGAACAGCCGCCAGATCGAGTCGCCGTCGTTGGGGTAGTTCTTCGCGGCGTTGATCCCGCCCTGCGCCGAGATCGAGTGGGCGCGCCGCGGACTGTCCTGGAAGAAGAAGCAGTCGACCGCGTACCCCAGCTCGGCCAGGCTCGCCGCGGCCGAGGCGCCGGCCAGACCCGAGCCGACCACCAGCACGCGGTACTTGCGCTTGTTGGCCGGGTTGATCAGCTTCATCCGGAACCGGTGCTGATCCCACTTCTGCTCGATCGCCCCTTCGGGGACCTTGCCATCCAGCATCATCGCCTCGCCCTCCGCTAGACCGGGCGGACCCAGCCGGCCAGCACCGAGATCGGCACCGCCATCATGCCCCCCGTCACCAGCAGCGCGAACGTCACCGCCAGGACCCGCCGCCACCGGTTGTAGCGCGGGTGCGCCGCGCCCACGGTCTGCAGCATGCTCCACACGCCGTGGTACAGGTGCAGGCCGACCATCGCCACCGCGACGAGGTAGACCGCCGCGGTCCAGGGCACCTGGAACCCGTAGACCACGTTGTTGTAGACGTCGGTCGCCACGAACTGCGGTGCCGTCGGGTGCAGCTGCCCCGTCGTGAAGTGCAGCAGGTGGTAGACCACGAACAGCGCGATGATCGGGCCGCCCCAGCGCATCGTCCGCGCCGCGTAGGTCGTCTCCCGGAACCGCTGCACCGCGTAGCCCTCGGGCCGCGCCGCCCAGCTCTGCAGCGTGACCTGCGTCGCCGACAGGATGTGCAGCGCGGCGGCCAGCAGCAGCGTGCCGCGGAAGGCCCAGAGGACGGCCGGCGAGCTCTTGAGGAACCGGGCATAGGCGTTGAGCTTCTCCGGACCGAGGAACAGCTGGAGGTTGCCGAGCATGTGCACCGTGACGAACCCGAAGACGATGAAGCCCGTGACGGCCATCACCACCTTCTTGCCCACCGAGGTGCCGTAGAAGGTCATCACCCGCGTCGCCATGGCATCCCTTTCGTCCGACCCGCCGGGAACCGTCGCGCGCGGGGACGCCGCTCGTCCCGCTCGCCTGGTCCGGGTCCGACGGTCGCGGGCTATACTCCCGTCCGCCGTCGTTGTCCACCGCCCGCGAGCGGTCGTCGCGGGGGCGCCCGGTGGTGCGTCAGGAGCCGCCGAGCAGGCGGCGTTCGATGGCGTCCGCCAGCTTGGCGGCCTCGTCGACCTGGCTGGTCAAGAGGCGCTGGGCGTCGCGCATCCGTTGCCGGTAGA
>CAZMRP010000501.1:0-4476 GCA_964568275.1 uncultured Myxococcales bacterium | reverse complement strand
AAGCAGACGGTGGAGGTCACCCTCCTCGTCGGCGGTCGCGATGCAAGCGGTATCGCCTCGACCGACGTCTGGATCTCGCGGGGCTGGGACGCCGTGCCGGCCTTCGAGAAGCTCGAACCGACGAGCGGCCCGCCGCCGAACGTCGACCAGAGCGCCTCGCCGTCATCTTCCAACCTGCCGGCATTCGTTCGGCCTCGGCTGTGGTTCGACGCTTCCCGGCTGCGGCTGCTTGTCCTGGCAGGCCGAACCGACGACGACACGCCGCTCGACCAGGTGTGGAGCTTCGACCTCGCGACCCGTCGGTGGACGACATCGGTCGGCGTCGGCGGCCAGGCTGCCCCGATTTCGCCGACGGCGGCGGTCGGGGCGTTGGCCCGCGACCCGGGCGGCGGGCGCGCCTACCTGGTGTCGCCCGGCGAGAACGGCATGCAGGTCTACGGCATCCGGCCGGGCGACGCCGCGCCGGCGTTCGAGGAGATTCCCGCGGTTGGCGCGCGTCCGGCGCCTCGGAACTTCGCCGCCGTGGCCTACGGCGCCCGCCTGGGCCAGGTGCTCGTCTTCGGTGGGTCGCTCGTCGATCCCGGCACGTTCGTAGGCGAGGACGGGACAGGCGGATCGGCCGACGCGGCGACCGTCGGCGACCCGGCCGGTTTCCTGGGCGACCTCTGGGGCTTCGACCCGCGCAAGGGCACCTGGACGTTGTTGCGAGCCGATGCGGGGCAAGGCATCGCCCGGGCCGGTGCGGCCCTGGTCGTCGGCAGCGGTGAGAAGGCGTACGTCCTGGGCGGACGCAACGCATGGGGCGGCCTGCCGGTGGATCGGTCGCTGGGCGTCGACCTCGGTGCGCCGAACGACCAAGGATGGACGGTGACCGAGCCGAACGCCTCGCACCTCCTGACGGTCGATGGGGCGGCCCAGCACGGAGCGTGGCGGCCCGGTGACGTGGAGTCGTTCGTGCTCGTGGCGAGCGATCTTCGCGCGGACCAGAGCGCCCCGGTGCAGGTGGTGATCGAGGCGGACGCTGCGCAACTCGGGTTCGTCGTGCAGTCGCCGACCTCCCGAGCGTGGTACTCGGGCGATGCGGGCGATGGACGCTCTCGGGCGACCGTCGCCCTGCTGCCCGGCGAGCAGTACCGAGTCGTCGTGTTCGGGCCGTCCGAGACGGTCCCTGCCACGGGGATTCCGTACTCCATCGAGGCGACGTCGGTCCTGCCGCAGGGCCGGCGGTGGACCATCGCCGTGCCCGGTCTGACGCGTTTCGATGCCGTCGGTAATCGGGTGTACGTCGCCGACTGGAACAAGCTCGACATCTACGAGTGGCGCGGGGCGACGCTGGAGCGGCGCGGGTCGTTGGCGACGGAGGCCGCGGTCGACGTGGAGGTCGTCGATGGCGTTGCCTACGTGGCCGACTTCGAGCGCGGGCTCGTTTCGGTCGACGTGAGCGACCCGACAACGCCCCAGATCCTCGACACCGAATGGGTGCTCGGCGCGCCCGACTCGGTGGCCGTCCGTGAAGGTCGGGCCTACGTCGGGACGGGGGTCTTCGGCGTGGCGGTTGTGGATGCCGCAGATCCGGCCGACCTGGCCTGGGCGGCGCAGATCGTCCCGCCGGGTCTGTCTCCGCCGCAGCACGATCGGGTCGAGGCCGGCGGTGCTCGCTGTCTGCCGCGGGTTGTCGACGTCTCGGTCGGCGGCAATCACTTGCTGGTCGCGGACTCGGGTCAGACGGTCTGGATCTACGGCCTAGATACCAACCAGCCGCCGGTCCTGGCCGGCAGCTACACGGCGTTGCGACAGGTCGAGGACACGGCGGTGCATGGCCGGACGCTGTTCATCAGCGATGGTCGCTCCGCCTTGGAAGCGGTGGATATCCGCCATCCGGTGACGCCCACCCGGATCTCCGTCGTCCATGGCCCGGAGTGGGAGGTTTCTGCCCGGTACGGCTACGACCTCCAGGCGCGTCGTGGTGTCGCCAGCGGCATCGTCGTGCAGGAGGTGAAGGAACTCCCAGGGGAGCCTCGCCGGCCAGGCCACGGCGGGTCACTCTGGAGCTATCGGGACGCGTGGAGTGACGAGGAAGCCGACGAGGACGGTCGCCACGACGCCGAAGACCGCAGAGGAGGAGGTGGTGGTGGCTCGGACGATGGGCACGGAGAAGGACGGTGACCGGGCGACGGCCGCGGTGGACGCGGAACCGGATCGCCGGCCTCGTGGCCGGCGCTGCCGTGGTGCTTCTCGGTGGGTACCTCGTGCTACGGTGGTCAGGCGGTCGATCGGCGGCCGCGCCCGACGAGGGGCCCGGACCGCCGCCCACCGTCCCGGCAGATCATGCCGCCGACTCGTCCGGCACGGGTCGGCTGCGGGAGGGCGCCCGGCAGGTTTCCGAACCGGCCGCGGCGCTGGACACGGCTCGGGAGGCGCTCGCTCGAGTCGAGGCGGAACTGGCATCAGCGACGAGCACGGCCGACCAGCAGCGCCTCGCGCGGAAGAAGCAGCTGATTGTCGAGGCAATTGCGCGGCTTGAGGAGAGCACGCAGCGATGACGCAGTTCGATCAGCCAGAAGGCCCGCGCGAATCCGGCCTCGCGTCGTTGCGTGGGCCCGGACACCATGCTAGGCACGACATGGATGCGGAACGCGCAGCGAGCCGGTGCCGGTTCATGACTTGGCTTCGAGCCTCGTTGGTCCCTGCGGCCACGGCAGCATTGCTCGCGGTCACCCCAGCCTGCCCTTCCAACAACACCCACGAGGATGGGGCGACGGAAGCCGAGGATGCTGCCGACAAGGTGGACACGTCGTCCGACGCGGACGCCGACGTACGCGACGACGGTCCGCCCGACAGCGGGCCCGACGTGGACATCGATGCCGAGACCGACGTCGACGTGCGACCTGACGTGGATGCCGACGTCGAGGAAGCCGATGATGGCGACGGCTGGGACGCGGACTCGATTCTGCCGACCGGCTGCCGGTTCGTGCTTCCGGCGCGCGGCATCTTCAACGGTTACTCCGGTCGGAATGCCATCGACGACGGGAAGTTCGTCTGGCGGACAGTCGACTCCAGTTCCTTGCCGTCGGACTCGGTGTTGATGGTCCGCGAACTCGCGAGCGGTGCGGACCGCGAGGTCCTGCGGCGGACCTACCCGGAATTGGTGGAGAAACCCTCGGTTCATGGCGATTCGGCCGCCTTCTTCTCGCCCACCATCGGTGAGGACGCTTCGTCGCAAGAGATATACAGAGTGCCCCTCTTCGGAGGCGATCCAGACAGATTGACGAACGATACTGTGCCCGATGGCAACCCAATGGCGGGCCGTGATCACGTAGTGTATCGGTCGAACCCGGATTCGCTTCCTTCGGGCATGGTGGGTGAGTACCGGTACGTCGACCTGCGAGACGACTCCAATCACGCCATTTCGACCATCGGTGCTCCCAATGAAGTCACGTTCGACGGCTACCGGTGGGTTGCTTGGGCGAGCGAGCACTTCCTCTACAAGTTTGACCTGTCTGACCCTGGCGCCGGCCCGCAGCAACTTGCACCGTACGAGATGGGCATCACGGGGATGGCGTTCGACCGGGACACCGGACTGCTCATCACCGGGGTCCACCGAGTCGGCGAGAGCGACGACTACCGGCTGCAGACGTGGAACATGACGACGGGCGAGACGTCGGTGCTGCTCGACCAGCCCTGGAGCCAGGTGATGGGCGACGTGGACGGCCACGTCGTCGTCTACGACGATTCGCAGGTCGCCGGTGAGCCGTACTGGTCGCACCAGTACAGCGAGCTGCGGATCCTGGACCGCGACACCGGCGTGATCCGCGTCGTGATGCCGTTGGACATCTACTACGGCGTCGGCATCTGGGAGCGCTGGATCGCCTTCAACAATTACGGCATCTACGGCGATTCGCTGATCATCTGCGACCTCGTCGCCGCCGGGTACATGGACGCGGAACTGCACGTCGTGCCGGAGTAGCATCCAACCAGCACGGAGCCTGGCGGCCTGGTGACATGGAGTCGTTCGTACTCGTGTGCTGTGCCATCGACCTTTTCGGGCCGGGATTCGACGGGACGGAGACGCTCGCCGACGCCCGAAGGCACGCAGACGAGCGCCGTCGTTCGTGGTCCGCAGCGGCTATCGGCTCCGGGATGCGCGCGATGACGACGTCGACGCGCACCAAGCCATCCGGCTCGGCCGGGACGAGCGACCGCGACGCGCGAAGGCGCGCCGTCAGCGTGAGCACGCTTTCCGCGGTGTAGCGGCGGGGATTCCGGTGACCGTCGGACCCGACCCAGGTTAGTTGGGCGAAGGCAGCTCCGGTCGCCGCTGGTGCATCCTTCTGCAACGCACCGGACCCAGGTTAGTTAGGCGAAGGCAGTTCCGGCCGCCGCCGGTGCTTCCTTCGAGAGGCCCCTGAGGGTCCCTGGGCCGTCGTGGCGCGGCTTCCACGCTGCGGGCCATCCGGCGATTCGCCGATTCGGCCG
>CAZMRP010000500.1:0-4478 GCA_964568275.1 uncultured Myxococcales bacterium | reverse complement strand
CTTCTACTGCCAGCCTGGCATCCAGGGTGCACACGAGGAGGGCGGGGTCGAGGGTGCGGTCGAGGGCGGCGAGCAATGCGGCGGCGAGTTCGCCGGCGGTGGCGGGGCGGTCCTCGGGCGCCTTGGCGAGGCCGAGGCGCAGCACGGTCGGCAGGTCGGGCGGCAAGGTCGGGTCGGCTGCGGGCGGCGCGGGCATCTGCCCGAGGACGGCGGCGGGAAGGGCGTCCGGAGCCAGCCGGTCGAAGGGCTTGCGCCCGGCGACGGCCGTGTAGACGGAGGCGGCCATCCCGTACACGTCGGCGCGGGCGTCGGCGTAGGTGCCGCGGAGCCGTTCCGGGGCCAGGCAGCGCAGGGCGGGGGCGGCGTGGGCGCCCGGGTTGCGTGCGAGTTCGAGCTGCGAGCGTCCGACGGGGACCGGCTGCCAGGTCGTGGCGCCGTCGGGTCCGGCGACGCGCTCGATGTTGTGCGGGTTGAGGTCCAGGTGCACGCGGCCGGCGGCGTGGAGCGCGTCGAGGGTCCGACCGAGGTCGCCGACGAGGGAGCGCAGTTCGTGGCGGTCGAGCGGCCGGCGTCGTTCGCGGAGCAGGGCGGCGAGGCTGGAGCCGTCGTGCCGGTCGGCGGCGGCGTCCGGGTGATGGGTCATGGGCGAGGCGGGGTCGGCGGCGCGGTCGAGGTGCAGGCGGTCGACGGTCCGGCCGGAGAAGACGCCGTGGCGTCCGACGGCGAGGGCGCGGCGGTACTCGGCGCGGGCTTCGTCGACCAGGGCGCCGCGCCGGGCGGCGGAGCGCAGGGCTTCGGCCACCTGCCGGGCGAGGTCGGCGTAGCGTCGCTGGAACGAGCGGCCGGAGAGGAACGCGGCGAGGTAGACGGCCTGCAGGGCGAGTTGGGAGAGGAGGTGATGCCAGGTCGGGTGGACCTCGATGGCGACCCGGGTCAGCGACTCGTCGGGCAGGATGCCGGCGAGGGCCAGGCCGGTGACGGCGGCCTGGCCTCCGGCGACGGCGCCGTAGAGCAGGCAGGTCGGCAGGCCGGACCAGCGTCCGGCGGCGCCGCCGGAGAGGACGCCGGCGAGCAGCAGCAGCAGGGTGACGAGGCCGCCGAGGCTCGAGTGCGGTCCGAAGAACCAACCCGGCGGCGTGCAGGCCAGGCCGACGAGCACGAGCAGAGCGGTCTGGAGCGCGCGGCGGGCGCCGCGGGTGCCGGTGCGGTGGACGAGCGCCAGGGCGAGGCAGAGGCCGCAGGCGGCGACGAGGGACCAGGTCGCGGCGGCGGCGGGGCGTGGCGAGCGGGCGAGCAGCTGGACCAGGGCGGCGCCGGCGGCGCAGAGCAGGGCGCCGGCGAGGAACAGGGTGCGCGGCGGGATGGCGGGGGCCGACGCGAGGTCGGGCGTCGGAGCGGGGAGCGGCGGCCGCGGGTCAGCGCCCGTCGTCACGTTCGCGCGCCCCTCCGGGGCGCCGGTCGGTTTGGATGCCGAGTCGTGCCAGCAGCTTGTAGACCGACATCCGGTCGACGCCGGCGGAGCGGGCGACGTCCGAGATGTTGCCGCCGTGCCGGGCGAGCAGAGCGGTGATGCAGCGGCGATCGAACTCATCGACGACGCGTCGTTTGGCCTCCTTGAACGGCACGTCGAGGTCGACGTCCGGTGCGGCCGCGGACGGTGCCGGCGCGGGGTCCTCGAAGGAGGGCGCGCCGCGCGGGAGGGTGATCGCGCGTTCCACGGCGTTGCGCAGCTCGCGGACGTTTCCGGGCCACGAGTGTCCCCGGGCCCACTCGAGGAAGCCCTCGGGCAGCGCGGCCGGATCCGCGGGGGCGAGTTCGCCGAGGAAGTGTCGGACCAGCGGTTCGACGTCCTCGGGGCGTTCCCGGAGGGGGGGCATGCGCAAGCGGGCGACGGCGAGGCGGAAGTAGAGGTCGGCGCGGAAGGCCCCGCGATTGACCTCGGCGGCCAGGTCGCGGTGCGTGGCGGCGACCAGTCGCACGTCGCAATCGATGTTGCGCACGCTGCCCAGGCGATGGATCCGTCGGGTTTCGACTGCGCGGAGCAGTTTGGGCTGGACGTCGAGCGGCAGGTCGCCGAGTTCGTCGAGGAACAGCGTGCCGCGGTGGGCGGCCTCGAACACGCCTTCGCGCGACCGGACGGCTCCGGTGAAGGCGCCGGGCTCGTGGCCGAACAGGTGGTCCTCGAACAGCTCGCCGTGGGCGGCGCCGCAATCGAGCACGACGAACGGCCCGGCGGCGCGGGCGGAGCGCTGGTGCAACGCCTCGGCCACCAGTTCCTTGCCGGTCCCGGTCTCGCCGGTGACGAGCACGGTGGCCTCGCCGCGCGCCAGGTCCTCGATCGACTGGAACAGCCGCCGCATCACGGCGCTGCCGCCGACCATGCCGCAGAAGCGCGGTTCGCGCCACAGGGGCAGTCCCACGGAGTCCGGCAGGGGCACGAAGCGCACGGCGCTGTCGCCGACGGCGATGGTCGTGCCGGGAGGGATCAGCGCGTCGGCGACGCGGAGACCCCAGACGAAGGTGCCGTTGGAGGAGCCGAGGTCGCGCAGGCGGTAGCCGTCGGCGGTCAGCCGGATCTCGGCGTGCAGCGCGGAGACCTTGCGATCGGCGAGCAGCAGGTCCGCGCCGGTCCGGCCGATCAGGATCGCCGGCGCCTCGGCCACGAGCACCCGTCCCGCGTCGGGTCCGGCGACGACTTCGAGGCGGCACTTGCGGACGTGGAGCGCCTCGGCCGCGCCGCCCGGCGAGGTGACCCAGGTCCCGCTTCCCGTCTCGGTCGGTTCGGCCATCGTGCGGGTCATTCCACCACCCGCCGGGAGGTCGACGCAACCTGTTCCGACCGGCGGTGCGTCGCGGGCGGTTCGCGGAGGGGCGTCGCATCGAGCCCACGGATCGTTGCCTCGATGCGACAAGCGCTGCCGACCGCGGTCGGCAGTCGCGGTACCGCGGTCGTGTTCGAGCGTGGCCGAGTCGGCGCGACCCACATCGGCACACAGTCCGCCCGTTCGAGGTCGGGGGGAAGACCCGTGCAGTTCCGGACGCCGCGCACCGTCCCGGACAACGCCCCACATCGGCCCCGGCGAACGCACCCGCGGCGGGGCACACGACTTGCTCTAGGGGACGAGCGCGAGCGCGAGGGTGGGGACGAGGGAGGCAAGGCGATGAAGGTCACGACGCACGGGAGCAGCGGCCTCGAATCGGGGAAGCGCGGAGGCGGCGGGGTCGGGGCGGTCCGGTGGGCGGCGCCGTTGGCGATGATGTTGGTGACGGCGTGCGCGCAGGTTTACGACCTGCCGCAGGAGTCGTCGCTCGACCCGGACGACCAGGAGTCGACGGTTTCGCGCGTTGCGCTGGCATCGGAGTGGACGCCGAACGGCGAGTGGCTGGTGTCGCCGTTGTTGGCGGCGCCGGCGGGTGCGACGCGGGTCGGGGTGTTGGTGGAGTTGGCGGCGGGCGGTGCGGCGCCGCGGTTCGAGGCGCGGGTGTTGTCGGGGGTGGTGCCGGCGAGCGGCTGGAGTCCGCTGGCGGCGACGTGGAGCGAGGAGGGGCACCAGGTGGCGGTGGTGGACTTCGCGGCCGTGGGCGACTCGGCGCAGCTGCGGATGTCGATCGCGGCGGTCGACGCGGTGCGGCACTTGAGCTGGTCGGCGGTGATCCCGGCGTTGGAGGACGAGGGGGCTTCGGACGAGCCGTACGGCACGCAACGGGAGGCGTTGCGGGTGGAGCTGCGGGGGCTGGGGATCGTGACGCGGGAGGCGTGGGGAGCGAGTGCCACGCGCTGCAGCTCGACCGACACGAAGACGAAGATGGCGGTGCACTACACGGTGACGCCGTCGGACAACCCTGCGGCGCGGGTGCGGGCGGTGCAGCGCTACCACATGGACACGCGGGGCTGGTGCGACATCGGCTACCACTTCCTGGTGGGGATCGACGGGTCGATCTACGAGGGGCGGCCGTTGGAGCTGGTGGGGGCGCACGTCGGCGGGCACAACACGGGGAACATCGGCATCTCGTTCATCGGCTGTTTCCACCCCAGCGGCTGTTCGTCGATGGGTCCGACGCGACCGCCGGAGGCGATGATCGAGGCGGGGGGTCGGCTGCTGGGGGCGTTGTCGCGGCTGTACGGGATCGGGCTGGACCGGACGCGAGTACGCGGCCACCGCGACTATCCGGGGACGAGCACGAACTGTCCCGGGGACTACCTGCACGGGCGGCTCGACGACCTGTTGGCGATCGGTCGGGGAGCCTCGGGGACGCCGGCGCCGGCGCCGAGCGAGCCGCCGGCGGTGGGGGGGAGCTGCGCGCACAGTTTCGGCGGCGCCTACGCGCACACCGCCTGTTCCGCGGCCTACCAGTGTTGCGACGGCTCGTGGCTGGCGCGGGACGCGGGATGCGGCGCGTGTCTGTGCGTCGAGGAGACGGGGCGGGTGGGATGCGCGGCGGCGGCGCCGCCGCCGAGCGAGCCGCCGGCGCCGGTG
>CAZMRP010000499.1:0-4486 GCA_964568275.1 uncultured Myxococcales bacterium | reverse complement strand
CTCGACCTGGGAGCGCTGGCGGGACGCGCCGTGCGCCTCGAGCTGGCGGTCGACGGCCCCGGCGGCGCGCGCTGGACGACGCCGCGGGTGCTGGTGCCCGACCGCAGCGAGCCGCCGGTCGAGCCGCGCACGGCGCGCAACCTGGTGGTGCTGCTGGTCGACACGCTGCGCGCGGACAAGCTGCGCGACATCGATGCCTCGTCGGGCGTCGACGCCGAGAACCTGCTGCGCTGGGCGCGGGAAGGGACGAACTTCACCCGGACCACGGCCCAGGAGAACTGGACCAAGCCGTCGGTGGCCACGCTGCTGACCGGCCTCTACCCGTCGTCGCACGCCGCGCAGAGCGAACGCGCGGTGCTGCCGCCCGAGGCGCGGATGCTGTCCGAGTACCTCAAGGACGAGGGGTTCGCGACGGCCTGCTTCATCGCCAACGGGTACGTCTCGGACGCCTTCGGCTTCCGTCGCGGCTGGGACCTCTACCGCAACTACGTCCGCGGCGGGCTGCCCAACCGGGCGCAGCACGTGTTCGCGGACGCCGCGACGTGGCTCGCGGAGCGCAAGGCGGACGAGCGGTTCTTCCTCTACGTGCAGACGATCGACCCGCACGTGCCGTACGTCCCGCCGCGGCAGTACCTGGACCTGTACGACGCGGAGCCGTACGGCGGGCCGGTCAAGGCCAGCGAGACCTCGAAGCTGCTGGAGCGGGTCAAGGCCGGACAGGTCACGCTGACCGCGCGCGACCGGCGACGGCTGGAGGCGCTGTACGACGGCGAGATCAGCTACCACGACGCGCACGCGCCGCAGCTGTACGAGGCGCTGGCGGAGCTGGGGGTGCTGGACGACACGCTGGTGGTGGTGACGGCGGACCACGGCGAGGAGTTCTTCGAGCACGGCTCGGTGGGGCACGGGCACTCGCTGTACCAGGAGCTGCTGCACGTGCCGCTGTTCCTGCGACTGCCCGGGCGGTTCCGCGCCGGGGCCAAGGTCGACGCGCCGGTCGGGTTGGTGGACGTGCCGCCGACCGCAATCGAGGCGCTGGGGCTGCCGGCACCGGCGGCGTTCCAGGGCCGCAGCCTGCTCGGCCTGGCGCAGGGCGGGGAGACCGGGACGGAGGCGGCGTTCACCGAGTTCCTCGAGGGGCAGCGCGCGGTGACCGGGCAGCGCTACAAGCTGATCCACCGGGGCTACCGGCCGCTGCTCTACGACCTGCGGGAGGACCCGGGCGAGGAGCGCGACCTGGCGGGCGAGCGGCCGATCGCGGCGCGAACGATGCAGCTGCGGCTGGCGCGCTACCTGGAGTGGCAGGAGCGGGCCGGGCGCGACGAGCTGCGGCCGCGGGCGGCGCCGGAGGCGGAGGTCGATGACGAGCTCGAGGCGCAGTTGCGGGCGCTGGGGTACCTCGGCGGCCCGCCGTAGCGGTCGACGGCCGCGCGCTCCGCGGACCGGATTCCGGATGTTGCGGCCGACGAACCCGTGATAACGTGCGCGGCGCGGTCGGTCGCCGCCAGGGGGCGGCGCGGGGACCGCGCGGGGATCTCGCACGAAGGAGGGAGCAAGGCATGCGCGGGACGAGGAGCATCGGGGTGGTCGTGGCGTTGTTGGCCGCGGCGGCGGTGTGGGGCGGCGCGGCGTCGGCCCGGGCCGGCGGGGTGCTGATCTACAGCACGGGCCCCGTCGCCTATCCGGTGGCGGACGTGACGCCGGAGATCCTGGGCGCGGCGGCGGACCTGCTGATGAAGGAGCACGAGATCGCCGACGAGTACCGGACCGAGCTGATCGCCGACCTGACCACGCAGTTCGTCGGGATGCAGCTGGGCTACATGTGCGAGCACTTCGGGCTGTTCTTCGCCAACATGGCGTGGTGGGACTGCGTGCCGGTGTTCTACAAGATGACGGGGGCCGAGGAGATCACCTACCTGCCGGCCGACGAGGCGCAGGCCAAGAAGGAGGCGGCGGAGGAGATCAGCGACCCGGAGGAGCAGGTCTTCGCGGTGCAGCAGGTGATGTCGGTGGTGCGGGCCTTCGAGGCCAAGGCGGGCGGGAAGAAGCTGGCCGAGGCCTACCCGCTGTCGGCGGCGAAGATGGGGTTCTGGGCCAAGAACGGCCGCTGGGTGCTGGGCGGGATCCTGCTGCTGGTGATCGCGTTCTTCGTCTGGAAGGCGGTCTCGAAGAAGAAGGACGCCGCGACGCCGGCCGCGCCGGCGAACTACCCGCCGGTGCCGGGCGGCGGCTACCCGCCCGTGCCGGGCGGCGGCGGCTACCCGCCCGTGCCGGGCGGCCCGCCGACCAACGTCCCGCCGCAGGGCTGAGCGGAATCAGTTCGAATCGATGAACGCGCGGAGCTGCTTGCTCCGCGAGGGGTGGCGCAGCTTGCGCAGCGCCTTGGCCTCGATCTGCCGGATCCGCTCGCGCGTGACCTCGAAGTCCTGCCCGACCTCCTCCAGCGTGTGGTCGCTGCGCTCGCCGATGCCGAAGCGCATCCGCAGCACCTTCTCCTCGCGGTTGGAGAGGGTCTGCAGCACCTTGCTGATCTGGTCGGCGAGGTTGAGGCCGATCACGGCGTCCTGGGGCGAGGTGATGCTCTTGTCCTCGATGAAGTCGCCGAGGTGCGAATCCTCCTCCTCGCCGATCGGGGTCTCGAGGGAGATCGGCTCCTTGGCGATCTTGAGCACCTTGCGGACCTTGTCGAGCGGCAGCTCCATCTTCTCGGCGATCTCCTCCGGGGTCGGCTCGCGGCCGATCTCCTGGACGAGGTAGCGGCTGGTGCGGATCAGCTTGTTGATCGTCTCGATCATGTGGACCGGGATGCGGATCGTGCGGGCCTGGTCGGCGATGGCGCGGGTGATCGCCTGGCGGATCCACCAGGTGGCGTAGGTCGAGAACTTGTAGCCGCGGCGGTATTCGAACTTGTCGACGGCCTTCATCAGGCCGATGTTGCCCTCCTGGATCAGGTCGAGGAACTGCAGGCCGCGGTTGGTGTACTTCTTGGCGATCGACACCACCAGCCGCAGGTTGGCCTCGACCAGCTCGGCCTTGGCCTTCTCCGCCTCGCGCTCGCCGTCGCGGATCTGGTCGAAGGTGTCGCCCAGCGCGCCGACCGAGAGGTTGGCCTCGAGCTCGATGCGGGCCACCTTGCGGCGGGAGTTGCGGATGAACTGGTCGGCCTGGAGCAGGTCGTCGAGGCGCACGCCGAGCTTCTGGGAGATGCGGCGCTCCACGGCCCGGCTGCGGCGCATCTCGCGGATCGTCCGGCGGACGGCCCGCTCGTCCATCCCGGCCTTCTTCTCCTGCTCGCCGATCTCCTCGCGCACCTTCTCCACGCGCTGGATCAGCTGCTTGAGCCGGTCGACGATCGAGTCGACCTGGCGCTTGGACAGGTGCATCTCGTGGAGCGTCTCGACGATCTGCTCGCGGGCGGAGTCGATCGACCGCAGGTGGGCCTTGCGCCGCGCGTCGCTCATCCGGCGCGCCTTGCCCAGGTGCGCCTCGGTCCGCTCGATGTTGCGCGCGAACCGCCGGATGCGGTCGATCTGGCGCACCACGCGCTTGACCACTTCCTCCTCGTTGAACTCGGCGTCCTCGTCCTCGAAGTCGCGCACCACGTCGCGGATGCGCAGCTTGCCCTTCTTGAGCTTGTCGCCGAGGTCGAGGATCTCGCGGACGGCGATCGAGGACCGCAGGATGGTCGAGAAGACCTTCTTCTCGCCGGCCTCGATGCGCTTGGCGATCTCGACCTCGCCCTCCCGCGTCAACAGCGAGACGGTACCCATCTTGCGCAGGTACATCCGCACGGGGTCGTTGGAGCGTCCCGGCACGGCGGGCTCGCCGAGCTCGTCGTCGTCGCCGGCCACGGCGGCCACCGCGCGCCCCGACTCCTCGGGCTTGGCCCGCGGCTTCGCCGGCCGCTCGCTCTCCCCGGCCGCCGCCGCCGCCGGCTTGTCCACCACCTCGACGCCCTGCTCGGCCAGGCCGAGGATCAGCTCGTCGATGCGCTCGGCGGAGGTCAGCTCCTTCGGCAGCTGCTGGTTCAGCTCGTCGTAGGTGATCTCCCCGCGCCCGCGCGCCGCGCGCACCAGCTTCGCCACCAGTTTCTGGAACGGTTCCCTGCTGCTCATCGCCTGTTCACCGTCTCCCGCCGCCCCCCGCGGCTCCCGAACCGTGCCCGTCCACGCGCCCCGCGCCCGGGACCGCCCGCGACCCGTCGCTGCCGCGGTCCCGAACCGTAGATGATCTTCTTGATGCCGCCGGCCTTCAGGGCTTGGCGCTTCCGCTCCAACAGATGCACCGCCTCGCCGGAATCGCCGAGCGCCTCGGCCTGGCGGATCTGCGACCCGAGCGGCGCGGCTTTGCGCTTCTCGGCGGCCAGGCGCACCGCGTCGACCGCCCGCTGGTAGCGCTCCTCGTCCCCCGCGGGGCCCTGCTCCGCCTCGCGCAGGATCGCCCCCCGCGCCCAGGCGCGCGCGCCCGGCTCGGTCAGCCCGTCGAG
>CAZMRP010000498.1:0-4487 GCA_964568275.1 uncultured Myxococcales bacterium | reverse complement strand
GCGATGTGGACCTGGTGATCTTTGGCCGCGAGCTGGCCGACATCGCTACCGACCAGCACATCTACCAGGTCGCGCGCAAGCTCGGCTGGACGATGCTCGGCTATGTCGCCAAAATCCAGGCGATTGATTTTGCCGCCAAGACGATCCGCGTGGAGCGCCTGACCGAGCACGGCACGCAAACCGTCAGCAGCAGGCTCCCGGCGGTAATCAGCGTCGTCAAGGACATTAACGAGCCGAAATATCCGACCTTTATCGGCATCCGCAAGGCTGCCAAAGCCGAGATGCCGGTCTGGGGAATGAACGATCTGGGGCTGGACGCGCTGCCGCACCCGCAGGTCAGGCAGGTGCGCTACAAGCCGCTGCCGGTGCGCGAGGGCCCGCTGCGTCGGCACCTCGGCCTGCCGTTCGTCCCGCTGTGGGGCAGCCGCGGCTGCTACGGCTCGTGCCGCTTCTGCGCGATCAGCACGTTCCACCGGCTGCGGCCCGGCCCGCGTCTGCGCTTCCGCTCGCCCGACTCCGTCGCGGAGGAGATGGCCGCGCTGTACCACGACCACGGGGCGCGCATCTTCTGCTTCCACGACGAGACGATGTTCCTGCCCCGCCCGGCCCGGACCCTCGAGCGGCTCGACGCCGTCGCCGCCGGGTTGCGGGCGCGCGACGTGGGCAGGATCGCCGTGGTCGGCAAGGCGCGGCCCGACGCCATCGAGCCGGGGCTGCTCCGCCGGCTGCGGGAGTCGCTGGGGCTGATGCGGCTGTACGTCGGCATCGAGAACTGGAGCGCGGCGGGACTCGCGCACCTGGGCCGCGGCGTGACCGCCGAGGAGAACGCCCGGGCGCTCGAGGTGTGCCGGGCCGAGGGGGTTTACGGCTGCTACAACCTGCTGATCTTCGAGCCTGAGACAACGCTCGAGGATGTGGCCGATAACGTGCGGGGAATGGGGCGGTTTCCGGATATCCCGGTGAACTTCTGCCGGACCGAGGCCTACGCGGGGACGCCGTTGTGGGTCGACCTCAAGCGGGACGGTCGGCTGCGCACCGAGGGGTTCGCCACGGACTACGCGTTGCGCGACCCGCAGGCGCGGCTGGCGTTCCGGATCGTGCGCGAGGCGTTCCGCGATCGGAACTTCGCCGCGGACGGCCTGGCGAACATGACGATGAGCTTCGGTTACGAGCGGCAGCTATTGCTGCACTTCCTGCCGCCGGGGGAACGTGGGCTGGCGGAGCTGGTGTCGGAGGTCGACGCGTTGATCCTGGAGATCAACGGCGACACGCGGGACAAGCTGGCGCGGGTGGTGGAGTTCGTGCGCTCGCCGGCGGCGTCCGACCCGGCGGCGGTGACGGCGGCGACCTTCGAGCTGGCGACGGAGATCAACCTGGGCGGGGCGGCGTTGCAGGAGCGCTTGATCGACCTGCGGCGGGCGATGAACCTGACGGCCGAGCGGAGCGGGGCGTGGCGCGAGGTGCTCGCGCCGGCGCCGGGGAGGTGAGCGATGGTGTTCTTCCGGTTGAGTCGCACGGCGCAGCTGGCCGCGGTGGGCGCCGCCCTGGCGAGCGGTCCGGGGTGCTACCAGTCGTTTTCCGACGAGGACGCCGGGGACGCCGACGCCCGCGACGCGCGCGAGTACGCCCCCGACGTGCCGGACACGCTCGACGGGTGGGACGTGCCCGATGCGCCCGACGTGTCGGACGTGCGGGAGGACGTCTACGAGCCGGACTTCGTGGTCGACTGCGTGCCGTATCCGATGTGCGAGGACGTGCCGGGGAGCGGCATCGCCGTTGCCGCCGTCGAGCAGGCGGACGACTTCGCCGTGGCCGAGCTGCGGCTCGAGGGATTCGACGACTGGTTGTACCTCGAGTGCAGCTCGCCGGACTGCCTGACGGTGGAGCCGGCCGGCGGGTTCGGGACGGTGAGCGACGTGGAGTTCGAGTGGCCCGACCGTTTCCGCTTCCGCTACACGAATCCCGAGCTATCGACCTGGCACGATCCGGTGCGCCTGGACCTGGCGTGGCGCGTGATGTGCTACGACTGGGGCAGCGGGGACCGCCTGGAAACGGTGCGGGGGACGGCCTGGGCCTGCCGCGACTACGAGAACCACATCTCGATCGTCGCCGACCCGGGGACCTGTCCGACGATCGACGACCCGCTGCCCAAGCCGATGGCGCAGCTCGAGCCCGAGGCGTCGTCTTCCGGCGGGCTGGAGCTGCGGGCGACGGCGAACGGGCCGGGCGAGTGGCGGGTCCGGGCGCTGGGGCCGGCGGTGTCGAAGGTCTCCTACCGCTGGGTCGCCTCGGGCGGCGTGCTGGAGCTGCTGTCCCAGTCCGAGGCGTTGTTCCGGCCGGCGCCCGAGGCGGCGGTGTCGATGGTGCAGGTCGCGGCGTTCACGCCCCAGGGGGTGACGGTCCAGGTCTTCCGCCGCCGCCGTGCCTGAGGGGCCGTCGGCGTCTCGACGCTCGCCTCGACGCTCGCCTCCCTCTTGATCTCCCGTTTTCGCCGGTGTATAGGAGGCGCGGCTCGTGCAGGGGGGTGTGCCTGACGGGCCGGTTTGACAATTGGGGAGTGGCCAAGCGGTAAGGCAGCTGACTCTGGATCAGCCAATCGGGGGTTCGAATCCCTCCTCCCCAGCCAAGGAACACGATGAACGAGCCGACGCGGTCGAGGAACTTCATCCGGCAGATCATCGACGAGGACCTGGCGGCCGGGAGGCACCCGGACGGGATCGTCACTCGTTTTCCGCCGGAGCCGAACGGCTACCTGCACATCGGGCACGCCAAGTCGATCTGCCTGAACTTCGGCATCGCCCGCGACTACGGCGGTCGCTGCCACCTGCGGATGGACGACACCAACCCGACCAAGGAGGATCGGGAGTACATCGAGTCGATCCAGCAGGACGTGCGGTGGCTCGGGTTCGACTGGGGGCAGCACTACTACCACGCGGCGGACTATTTCGAGCGGCTGTACGAGTGGGCCGAGTTGTTGATCCGCAAGGGCAAGGCCTACGTGGACGACCAGACGGCGGACCAGATCCGCGAGTCGCGGGGGACGCTGACCGAGCCCGGGACGCCGTCGCCGTTCCGCGACCGCACGCCGGAGGAGAACCTCGACCTGTTCCGCCGGATGCGGGCCGGCGAGTTTCCCGACGGCACGCGGGTGTTGCGGGCCAGGATCGACATGGCGTCGCCGAACCTCAATCTCCGCGACCCGGTGATGTACCGGCTGCGTCGCGAGGCGCACCACCGCACGGGCGACAGGTGGCTGCTCTACCCGATGTACGACTGGGCCCACGGGCAGTCCGACGCCATCGAGGGGATCACCCACTCGATCTGCACGCTGGAGTTCGAGGCGCACCGGCCGCTGTACGACTGGTTCCTCGAGCAGCTCGAGCTGCCGCACCGGCCGCGTCAGATCGAGTTCGCGCGGCTCAACCTGACCTACACCGTGATGAGCAAGCGGATGCTGATGGAGCTGGTGCGCGACGGGTCGGTGGCCGGCTGGGACGACCCGCGGATGCCGACGCTCGCCGGGCTGCGCCGTCGCGGCTACACGCCGGAGGCGATCCGCGAGTTCGCCGACCGGATCGGCGTGGCCAAGGCCGACAGCACGGTCGAGGTCGAGCAGCTCGAGACGACGGTCCGCGACGACCTCAACACCCGCGTCCCGCGCGCGATGTGCGTGCACAAGCCGCTGCGCGTGGTGCTCGAGAACTTCCCCGAGGGCGAGGTCCGCGAGATCGAGGCGCCGAACTTCCCCGACGACCCGCCGAAGATGGGCTCGCGGAGGATCCCGTTCTCGCGCGAGGTGCTGATCGAGCAGGACGACTTCGTCGAGCAGCCGCCGCGGAAGTTCCTCCGGCTCTCCCCGGGCAAGGAGGTCCGCCTGCGCTGGGGACCGGTCGTCCGCTGCGACCGGGTGGTCAAGGACGACGCCGGCCGGGTGGTCGAGCTGCGTTGCACGGTCGACCACGACACCTTCGCCGGACCGCCGAAGGACGGCCGGAAGATCGGCAACGCCGTCCACTGGGTTTCCGCGGCGCACGCGGTTCCGGTGACGCTGCGGCTCTACGACCGGCTGTTCACGGTCCCCAACCCGGCCGCCCGCGGCGAGTTCAAGCAGCACCTCAACCCCGCGTCGCTCGAGCTGCTCGCCGACGCGCGGGCCGAACCGGTGGTGGGGGCGGCGAAGCCGGGCGACCGGTTCCAGTTCGAGCGCCGCGGGTACTACTTCGCCGACCCGCAGGACTGCCGCGACGGCAAGCTGGTGTTCAACCGCATCGTGCCGCTGCGCGACAGCTGGGCCAAGATCGTCAAGCAGGGCTGAGCCGGCCGCACGGGCGTCCGCGGACCGGCGACCTTCCGGCAGGTCGGGTTGCGGGGGCCGGCCGGGTTACGGCGCCCCCGCCGGCGTGGTAGGCTTGCCCTGCGCATGCGACCCGGAGCGTCGGCCGGCCGCGAAGCGCGGGGCGCGGTCCCCGCGGCGCGGCAGCGCGGGC
>CAZMRP010000497.1:0-4507 GCA_964568275.1 uncultured Myxococcales bacterium | reverse complement strand
TTGCGTGCGTCGCGGCGCGCAGCGTCGTGCCCAGCTCGCGCACGGCGCCCGAGCGGACCAGGCGCGCGCGCAGTTGCAGCAGCCGTTCGTGGAGCGGGATCCCGACGGGGCAGGCGTCGCTGCAGGCGCCGCACAGCGACGAGGCGAACGGCAGCTCGCGGAAGCGCGCGCCGTCCGCGAGCTGCGGGAGCAGCAGGGCGCCGAGGGGTCCGGGGTACGCTCCGCCGTAGGCGTGGCCGCCGATGCAGCGGTAGACCGGGCAGGCGTTCAGGCAGGCGCCGCAACGGATGCAGGTCAGCACGTCCCGCTGTTCGGGGTCGTCCATCAGGCGCCGTCGGCCGTTGTCGAGCAGCACCACGTGCAGGTCGGGGTGCCGGTCGCCCAGCAGCGAGACGTAGCCGCTCTGGCGTTGCGCGGTGGCGGAGATCGGCAGCAGCCGCAGCAGCACGGCGAGGTCCTCGTCGCGGGCCACCAGCTTGTCGATGCCGGCCAGCACCACGTGGCGGCGGGGCAGGCAGGTGGTGAGACGGATGTTGCCCTCGTTCTCGACCAGGACGACGGTGCCGGACCCGGCCACGAGGAAGTTGGCGCCGGTGATTCCGACGTCGGCCGCGAGGAACCGCTCGCGAAGGACGCGTCGGGCGGCGAGCGACAGCTCGCGGGCCAGCGCCTCGCGCTCCGCTTGCGGCGCCGTTCCGTCGCGGTCGACCCACGCCGGCAACGCGACCCCCGCCCGGTCGCGCAGCAGCCGGGCGATCTCCTCGACGCCGAGGTGGATCGCCGGCGCGGTGATGTGCGACGGCGGCTGCCCCGCGAGCTGGACGATCCACTCGCCGAGGTCGGTCTCCGTGACCTCGAGGCCGGCGGCCTCGAGGGCGGGGTTGAGCTCGACCTCTTCGGAGGTCATCGACTTGCTCTTGAGCACGCGGCGACCCGCCGCGCGCGCCAGCTCCACCACCGCGGCGGCGGCCTCGGCGGCGGTGACGGCGACGGTGACGGTGGCGCCGCGGGCCTCGAGCGTCCGGCGGAAGGAGTCGAGCAGTTCGGCGTGGCGGTCGAGGGCCTCGAGCCGCAGGGCGCGGGCCCGCACGCGCAGCTCGTTCCAGTCCGGCAGCTCGGTCACCAGGTGGTCGCGCTTCTCGACGGTGCGCAGGGTGGCGCGGTGGACCTTGTCCCCGAGGCCGTGGTCGGCGACGGCCTCGCGGCTTCGTCGGCGCAGCGGCCGGCGGGTCACGGCAGTTCCCCTCGCGCCGCGAGCAGCTCGGCGACGTGCAGGGTGCGCGGCCGTTCGCGCCCGCCACGGGCGAGCAGACCCTCGAGGTGCAGCAGGCAGCTGGCGTCGGTGGAGACCAGCCAATCGACCTGGGCGGCCCGAATCGGGTCGAGTTTGCGACGCCCCAGTTCGACGCTGATCTCGGGGAACTTCACCGAGAACGTTCCACCGAAGCCGCAACACCACACGTCGGAGGCGACGGGGACCCGTTCGAGGTCGCGAACGGCATCGACGAGGCGCTCGACCGGCGCGGCGGCGCGCAGCTCGCGGCGCTGGTGGCAACCGACGTGGAGGGCGGCGCGGCCGGGCAGCCGGGCGCCGACGTCGACCGCTCCGAGACGCTCGACGAGGAACTCGCACAGCTCGAAGGTGCGCGTGGTGACCGGGTGCTCGCCGACGAGCTGCGGGTAGTGCCGGCGGACCATCGCGACGCAGGAGCCGGAGGGGGCGACGACGGCGTCGTACGGCTCGAAGATGCGACAGAAGCGCCGTGCCAGCTCGCGGGCCTGGTCGACGTGGCCGGCGTTGAACTGCGGCTGGCCGCAGCAGGTCTGCTCGGCGGGGAACTCGAGCGGCACGTCGAGGCGTTCGAGCAGCTCGACGGTCGCGCGCGCCGCGCCCGGGCGGAAGGCATCGACGAAGCAGGGGACGAACAGGGCGACGCGCACGGGAGGGTTGTCCGCCGCGGGGCCGAGAAAGTCAACTGCGCGGCGGGCGGGGCGGCCCGTGGTGCGGTCGGCGGCGGGCCGGCGGGTGTCGTCCGGCGGACGTCGCCTCGCCGACCGGCTTCGTTCGCGCTAGGATGACCGGGCTCGTGCGGGCGGCATCGACGACGGCGGCGGGCGAAGCTGCTCGTGTCCGACCCGCCGGGCCGCTCGCGGGTCGGAGGGAGGTGCGTGATGGGAGCCACGCGGAGGGTGCGGACGGCCGTCGGACTCGTGCTGCTGGCGCTCTTGGCGTTCGCGGCTTGCGACGATGGAACGGCCGACGACGACGCGCTCGGGGACGCGACCGACAGCGGCGCGGACGCGGATGCGGACGCCGATGCGGACGCGGGCGCCGATGCGGACGCGGACGCCGAACCGGACGCGGCGGACGATGCGGGGAGCGGCGCGCTGCCGGTGGGGTCGTGGTTGTGGGTCCAGCAGGTCGAGGACGGCGCGGTGGTGCTGGAGATCACCGAGGCGGACCTGCAGACGCGGGTCGGTCCGTCGGGGTGGGAGGGCTGCCCCTCGGGGATCATCTGCACGCACTACGGCATCGACAAGCTGCAGGTGGAGGAGGGCGGTGCGGCGAAGTGGATCCGCAACGTGGTCACCTCGTCCGACTTCGAGTACTTCGGCACGGTGTCGGCGGCGGGGGACCTGCTGCACTTCCGTTTCGACGACCACTTCTCGTGCGCGCACCCCGACGTGCGCGACACGGAGCTGCGCGAGCGTTTCTCGCGGTACCGGATCGGCGACGACGGCCGGCTGTGGCTGAGCGTGACCAGCCTGACGGGCGAGCTGCCGTTCGCGACGAGCGAGCCGACGGAACCGTCGCGGTGGCTGGTGTTCCGGCCGATCACGGCCGTGGAGTTCGACGACGACTACGCGATCCGGTTGTGCCAGGCGGCGACGGACGACGAGTGCCACCCGGCGTGCTTCCCCGAGCGGTGGTGAGGTCGTCGACGGGGCGTCGGTCGTCGCGGGTGCGGGGAGCGGGCGTCGGACGGGTTTCCGCCCCGGGGTTGCTTCAGCCCGCGGCCGGTTCGGCGTGGACCACCACGTCGGACAGCTCGGGGAACACCTCGCGGGCCCGCCGCTCGACCGCCGTGGTGACCTCGTGGGCCTGGTCGACGGTCAAGTCGGCGCGGGTGACGAGGTGGCAGGAGAGGACGGCGCCGAGCGAGCTGGAGTGCAGGGCGACGTCGTGGAGGTCGCGCACGCGTTCGTCCCGCAGCACCGCCGTGGTGAGCGCCTGCAGCCGTTCGGGCGGGATCCGCTGGCGGCGGCCGTCGCCCAGGGGCGCGCTGGCCTCGAGGTGCGCGGCGATCTCGCCGACCTCGGGCAGCTCGGCGCGGACCGCGTCCTCCAGCCGGTCGACCACCGCGTGCGCGGCTTCCAGCGACAGGTCGGCCCGCAGCTGCACGTGCAGCGTGAGGAAGCGCTTCCCGGTCTCGGCGTCGGCGTAGCCGTGGACGTCGTGCACGTCGTCGATCTCGGGGAAGCGGCGGGCGATGGTGCGCACGGCGTCGACGGGCGTCTCGCCCGCGGTCGTCGGGTGGAAGTGCACCAGCACGTCGCAATCCGGCACGACCCTGCGCACCTCGAGCTCGACGCAGTCCGAGAGCGCGTGGCTCTGCTCGAGCGTCAAGCCGCGGTCGACGACGGCGATCAGGTCGACGAAGGCGGTGGGCCCGGAGGAGCGGACGCGGACCCGTTCGACGGCGCGCACGGCGCAGCGGGTCCGCACGTGCGTCGTGATCCGCTCGGCCAGTCCCGGCGGGGCGCGGTCGAGCAGGCCGTCGACGGTGCGCCTGATCAGCCGGACCGAGGCGATGGTGACCAGCGCCGCCACGCCGAGGGCGGCGAGCGGGTCGAGGATCGGCAGGCCGAGGCGCACGCCGACGAGGCCGGCGATGACCACGGCGGAGGAGAGGATGTCCGACGAGTAGTGCAGGGCGTCGGCCTCGAGCGCCTGGGAGTTGTACTTGCGGGCGCCGGCGTAGAGCACCCGGGCGATGACGACGTCGAGCACGAGGGAGACGCCCATCACCACGAAGGCCCAGACCGAAGCCTCGACCTCGACCGTCCGGCCGCCGATGCGTTGCACGGCCTCGTAGACGATCCAGACGCAGGTCCCGAGCAGCAGCAGCCCCTCGGCCAGCGCCGCCAGGTTCTCGACCTTGCCGTGCCCGTACTGGTGCTGGGCGTCGGCGGGGCGGACGGCGGCGCGCACGGCGAAGAAGGTGATCAGGGCGGCGCCGAGGTCGAGCAGCGAGTGGGCGGCCTCGGAGAGGATGCCGAGGGAGCCGGTGGCGAGGCCGACGGTGAGTTTCATGCCGGTCAGCACCACGCCCACGGCCACGGAGGCCAGGGCGATGCGCGACATGCTGCGGCCCTTGTCGGTCACGTTGCTCCGCTCCTCCGGCCGCGGGACTCTAGCGCGATGCGGCGCCGCTTGCACGATTCCGGGTCGGCGCGGCGCCTGCCGGCGTCGCGATGCGGGCCGGCCGCTCGCCGGTCCGGTGCC